>JAFGIZ010000193.1 GCA_016929365.1 Lentisphaerota bacterium | reverse complement strand
CACCCTGCAGGAGCGGGTCTACCGGACGGCCTTCGAGGGCGGCTGGAAGGCGTGTGTCCTGGCGGGTGCGGACTGCATGCAGGACCCGGCGGCCAATGCGTTCCTCAAAACCCTCGAGGAGCCGCCGCCGCGCACGGTGTTCCTGCTGTTGACCGACAGTCCGCAACGGCTGTTGCCGACGATCATCTCGCGTTGCCAGGTGCTGGAGGTATCGGCGCGGGAAGGCGGGGTGGGCGGCGAGACGGAGGCCCTGGTGCTGGGTATCCTGGCGGACGAAGCGGGCGGGACCATGGCGGGGGCCCGCATGCGGGCGGAGAAGTTCCGGGGGCTTCTGAAAGCGTTGAAGGATACGGCAACGGCCGAAGCGCGGGAGGAGGCGAAGGCGGAGCGGGGGGCGCTGGGCGAGGGGACGGAAGGGGGCGGGCCGGATGCGGCGACCGTGGACGCGCGGGCCGGCGCGCGGTACCGCGAGGCGCGTATGCGGGTGATGCGCACGGTTCTGCTCTGGTACCGCGATATTCTCGTGCGCGTTTGCGGCGGGGCCGCCGAGATGCTATATTACCAATCGCACCGGGACATGATCGAGGGCCTGGCGCGGAAAACAAGCTACCGCGCGGCCCGGGGGCGCGTGGTGGCGGTGACGGAGATGTACGACCGGATGGAGCGGAACGTGCCGGAAAAAGCGGTATTGCACGCGGCGTTCGTGAAACTGGCAGCCCCGGAATGAAGGGCTCGGGCGGGATATGCACGGCATAGCACACGTGGTGATTGACGACGGGCCGGCGCTGGAGTGTTTCGTTCCCGAGGGCCTGGCGATCCACGAGAGCGACCAGTGCATTGTGGACCTGGAAGGCGTCCTGGAATACGGGTGTGTCACGCGTCTGGAGCCGGCGGGGGATACGGCGGCCGACCACATGGCGCGTTTGCCCCGCGTGCTGCGCCAGGCCACGCTGCAGGATCAGGCCAAGGCCAGCGAGAACACCTTGCGCAGCCGCATGGCGCGCGAGACCTGCGAAGGCAAGGTGCGCGAGTACGGCCTGGACATCCGGCTCGTGCGCGTACGGTACAGCTTCGACCGGCATGTCCTGCGGGTCCTGTTTGCCTGCGACGACCGTGTGGATTTCAGGGACATGGTGCGCGACCTGTCCGGCGAGCTGCGCACGCGCATCGAGATGCACCAGATCGGCGTGCGCGACGAGGCGGCCATCATCGGCGGCGTCGGCCCGTGCGGACGGGAATTGTGCTGTTGCACGTGGCTGCATCACTTCGAGTCGATCAACGTCAAGATGGCCAAGATCCAGAGGCTGTCCCTCAATCCCGGCGCGATCAGCGGCATGTGCGGCCGGCTCAAGTGCTGCCTGCGCTATGAATGCGAGCAGTACCGGGAGCTGCTGCGCGCGCTGCCGCGCATGGGGGCGCGGGTGGAGTGCGCGGAGGGGCGGGGTTGCGTGATCGACAGCAATGTCATGCGGCAGCGCGTCAGGATCCGCCTGGAAAACGACCGGATCGTGGAATGTCCGGCGGAGGACCTGCGGCGCGCGCCGTTCCGGCCGAGCGGAAGCGGCCGGGGGGAGGACGAAGCATGAAGATCCTGATCGTCAACGGACCGAACCTGAATCTGCTCGGCCGGCGCGAGCCGGACGTGTACGGGGCCGAGACCCTGGACGCGATCATGGCGCGCACGGCAGCGCGCGGCGCGGCGCTGGGCGTGGAGACGGAGGCGTTCCAGAGCAACGACGAAGGGGCCCTGGTCACCCGGCTGGGGACGTGCGCGGGTGTGTATGACGGGGTCATTATCAACCCGGCAGGCTACACGCACACGAGCGTGGCCTTGCGCGACGCGATCCAGGCCTGCGGCGTGCCGTGCGTGGAGGTGCATCTTTCGAATATCGCGGCGCGCGAGGCATTCCGGCACACCAGCGTTACCGCCGGCGCGTGCCTGGGCCAGATTTCGGGACTGGGCGGCACGGGTTACGTGCTGGCCCTGGAAGGACTGGTCGAGTACATAGGCAGTAAAGAGAAGGGTTCCTGAGATGAGTTTCTTGAACAGAATATTCGGGTTGCTGGTCGTGGCGGCGCTGGTCGGCGGCGGACTGGGCCTGATCGCGCTGGCGGGTTCGGAGCCGCGCTGGGAGGCCGCGTTAAGCGTGGCGGCGGGGGCGCGCGGGGACATGGTATCGGGCGGCGCGCTGCTGGCGGTCCTGGGGTTGTTATACCTGCTGACCGGTTACCGGCGCCGGCGGCGGGAGAAATTCCTGTCGTTCGAGACCGAGAACGGGACGATCAGCATCAGTACGGAGGCGATTTCGGACTACATCACGAAGCTGGCCGGCGAGTTCAGTTCGATTGTGCGGATGTGGACGCGGGTGCTGCCGGCGAAGCGGACGATCGATATCGTCGTGGACGTGTGGGTGCGGGCGGGGGCGCAGGTGCACGAAGTCTGCGAACTGCTGCAACGCCGGATTCGCGAGCAGCTGGCCGCGGGCCTGGGGATCTCGGACGTGCGCCGCGTGGAGGTCAGTGTGCGGGATATCGTCTCCGAGCACAGGCTGAGTTGAAGCGCCGGGCCGGCGGGATGCGGCGGTTCCGGGCAGGGAGGCCTGGACAATGAGGATGGAGGACGCGCTGCTGTACGTGGTGCTGGACGCGGACGCCGCGGCGAATGGGGACCCGGCGGCCTGGGCGGAAGGGGCGATACGCGGCGGGGCGGACGTGCTGCAGGCGCCGGGTGCGGCCGGTCCGGAAACCCTGCAGGCGCTGCGGGACGTTTGCCGGCGCGAGGATGCGCTGCTGATCGTGACGGACGCGGGCGCGGGGACCGCGCTTGAAGGGGCCGACGGGGTGCATCTGCGTGCGCCGGACGGGGCGATCGGCGTGCTGCGCGCGGCGATCGGACCGGACCGGCTGCTGGGCGTGACGACGCGGTCGATCGAAGATATTCAGCTTGCCCTGGAAGTCGGGGCGGATTACGTGCTGCATTACGCCGGGGTGCGGTGTCCCGGGGATTTCAGCGCGGTCGGCCGGGGCGCGGGCGGTTTTCTGTACGCGGCGGGGATCGATTCGGAAGATGCGGCCCGGGCGGTGGCGGAGAGCGGTGTGTTCCGGGTCTGCATCGAGTCGCGCGTGCTGGACGCGGCGGATCCCGCGCAAGGCGTGGCGGCGTATGCGCGGGTGTTGGGGCGGGAGATTTAGGGCGCCGGATATCTCATGCGCCGGGCGCGGGAACGGGGCGCGGGGTCAACACACATACACGAGAGCGGAGGAGCCGGATATGGGTGACGGAAAAAGCATTGAGGTGGTGGTCGTCGGGTCGGTCGCGTTGGATACGGTGGCAACGCCGTTCGAGCGGCGGGAAGCGTTGCTGGGCGGGTCGTGCACGTATGCCTGCGCGGCGGCCTCCTTTTTTGCCGCGACGGGCATGGTGGGGATCGTCGGGGAGGATTTTCCGGAGGAGCACGTGAAGTTGTACGCACGCTTCGGGATCGACACGGCGGGGTTGCAGCGGGTGCCGGGGGAGACGTTCCGGTGGGAGGGGGAATACGAGGACGACATGATCAACCGCCGGACGTTGTTGACGGAACTGAACGTGTTCGAGTCGTTTTCGCCGGAACTGCCGGAGGCGTATCGCGAGGCGCCGTTTCTGCTGCTGGGGAATATCGCGCCCTCGCTGCAGCTGCACGTGCTGGACCAGGTGCGGGGCACGCGTTTTACGATGGCGGATACGATGGACCTGTGGATCAACACGACGCGGGATGCGCTGATGGAGTTGATCGGGCGGGTCGACATGGTGACGCTGAACGATTCCGAGGCGCGGATGCTCGCGGAGGAGCATAACCTGCGGCGGTGCGCCGAAAAGATTCTGGAATGGGGGCCGTCCTACGCGGTGATTAAGAAGGGCGAGCACGGGGCAATGGTGT
>JAFGIZ010000192.1 GCA_016929365.1 Lentisphaerota bacterium | reverse complement strand
GATCCGGACGCCGGACGCGTCCAGGGCTTCGGCCTGCGGGATCGTCCGCGGAAACCCGTCCAGGATAAAGCCTTCCCCGCAATCTTCCTGCGCAATCCGCGCCTGCAGCATGTCAATCACCAGCGCATCCGGAACCAGCTCGCCCGCCTCCATGTACGATTTAGCCTGCCGCCCCAGATCCGTGCCCGCCTTCACGTTCTCCCGGAGCAGGTCCCCCGTCGAAATCTGTACGATGCCCGTTTCTTCCGAAAGCCGTTGTGCGACCGTGCCCTTGCCCGCTCCCGGCGGTCCCAGGAAAATCAGATTCATGTGCCTATTCCTTACTGCTGCGTGTTGCCTCTCGGAACCGGAACACTACTCCTTCCTCCCGTTGCCCGTCAACGCCGCAAAACGGCGCCGGACGCCAGAAAACACTTAACAGCGGCGGAACCCGCTGCTACAGTCCGGCGCATGGGCAACGACGACGAGTTGGCCCGCACCAACAGCGGCGGGGTCGACGACCCGGCGCGGACCCTGGAGGCCGGCGTGGACGCGACGCTGTCGCTCAAGGCCGACGGCATTCACACCGTGCAGTCGGCCGCCTCGCGGATTGTCCTGCGGGCGCGGCGCATCGCGCCGCGCTGCGATCCGGACGCCCGTGCGAGCGTGGACTTCGAACTCGCCGAAGTCCTGGGTGAAGGCGGCATGGGCGTCGTGTACGGCGCCCGCCAGGCCTCGCTGGACCGCCGGATCGCCGTCAAGATGCTCCGCAAGCCGGACGCCCCGCAGCCCGTGGCCGACCGCTTTCTCGCCGAGGCCCTCGTCACCGGCGAGCTGAATCATCCCAACATCGTGCCGGTCTACGAACTGGGCAAGACCGCCGACGGCAACCTTTTCTATGCAATGAAGGAAGTCACCGGCACCGCGTGGAGCGACATCATCGACGACGCCCCGCTGGACCGCAACCTGGACATCCTGCTTTCCGTCTGCGACGCCGCGGCCTTCGCACACGCGCACGGCATCGTGCACCGCGACCTCAAACCCGCCAACGTCATGCTCGGCGAATACGGCGAAGTCCTGGTCATGGACTGGGGGCTCGCCCTGAACTTGCACGCCGATGCCGCGGAACGCGCCGCGGAATCCCTGAGCCTCGCGGGCACCCCGGCCTACATGGCGCCCGAGATGGCGCGCTGCGAGTACGACCGCATCGGCCCGTGCTCCGACATTTATCTGCTGGGCGGCATCCTGTACGAAATCGCCACCGGACTCCGGCCGCATCCGGGCCGCGAGGCGCGCGCCGCCGTCCGGGCCGCCGCGCGCAACGAGATTCAGCCGACCGACCGCGGCGGCGAACTGGTCGCGATCGCGCTGACCGCCCTGGCCGCCCGCCCGGAAGCCCGCTATGCTTCCGTGAAAGCGTTCCAGGAAGCCGTCCGCGCCTACCGGTCGCACGCCGAAAGCATCGCGCTGGCCGACGCCGCATCCCTGCGCCTCGACGCGCTTCACGAGGCCGTCGCCGGCGACGCCTACCGCGCCTGCAACGAGATCGTCGCCGGATTTCAGCAGGCCCTCGAGCTCTGGGCCGAGAACGCCGACGCGGCGCAGGGGCTCCACCGCGCGCGGACCCGTTACGCCGAAATCGCCCTGGCCGAAGGCGACCTCCGCCTCGCCCGCTCACAGGTCGCCGCCCTGCGCAGCGAACGCGGGGCCGCCGCCCGGGCCGGCATCGGCCTGCCCGCCCCCGACGCGCTGGCGCGCCGCATCGAGGAGGCCCTGGCCGAGGCGGCCCGGCGCAATCGCATCGTGCGCGCCAGTCTCGGCGCGGCCGCGGCGGCCGGCATCATCGCGCTCGGCATCATGGCCACGGCCTACTGGGCCACCCGCCTGCAGCGCAACCGCGCCCTCGCCGCCGAACAACGCATGCACCTCGAGCGCAACCGCGCCCTCGCCGCCGAACAACGCATGGCGCGCGAGCGCAACCGCGCCCTCGCCGCCGAACAACGCGAAAGCGAACAGCGGCAGGCCGCCCTGGCCGCGCTCCGCGCGGCCGAGCAGGAAAACTATCTCAATGCCATCGCCCTGGCGGAACGGCGTATCGCCGACGGCCGGCTCGAGCAGGCCCGCGCCGTCCTGGAGGCCGCGACCCCGGCCCTGAGGGGCTGGGAGTGGTCCCGCCTCCTGCGCCAGTGCCGGCAGTCCACGGCCGTCCTGACCGGCCACGAAGGGCCCGTCGCCTCGGTGCTCTTTTCGCCCGACGGCCGGACCCTCGTGTCCGAAGGGCTCGACCGCACCGTCCGTCTCTGGGACGCGGCGCGCGGCGAACTCCGGGAATCGCTGACCGGCCATGCGACCTCGGCCGTGCCGCTCGCCCTCGCGGACGACGGGCAGCGCGTCCTGTGGGGCGTGGAAAACGGCCGCCTGCTGTACCTGGACCTTGCCTCGCTCCGCCTGGACGGTATCCGTCTCGCGGATTACTACGACGCCGTGTATTGCGCGGCGCAGGTTCCCGGCGGCCGCTACGTCGTGGCGTCTTCCCGGCTCGGAGAGATCAAGGTCTGGGACGTCCGGTCAGGCCGGCTCGTCGCCACGCTGCTGGGACACACGGCCCCCCTGACGGCCGCGGCCGTGACGCCGGACGGCGCACGCCTGGTGACCGGCAGTGAAGACGGAACGGCGCGGCTCTGGGATCTGGCCGCCGCCGAAACGCGCGCCGTTTTCGAGGGACATAACGGCCCGGTCATCGCCGTGGCGCTGCAGCCGGACCTGCGCCGCGTCTGCACCGCCTCCGAAGACGCCCTGGTGCGGCTCTGGGATCCGCGCTCCGGGGCCCTCACGGACGTACGCCCCCTCCGCGGCCAGCAGGATCCGCTCTTCTCCCTGCGCTTCGATGCCGACGCACGCCGCGCCCTGACCGCCGGCACGGACCATGCGGCGCGGCTCTGGGATATCGAAACCGGCCGCCTGCTCCTTACGTTCAAGGGGCACACGGCGCCCGTGCTGGGGGCCGCCTTCGCGCCGGACGGCGCCTCCGCCGCCACCGCCGGCCGCGACGGGACCATTCGCCTCTGGAATACCCGGCGGCCGGAGGACCGGCTGGAACTTCGCGGACACGACGGCCCGATCCACGATGTCGCCTTTTCGCCCGACGGCCGGCTGGCCCTGACCGCCGGAGAGGATCATACCGTGCGCCTCTGGCAGCTCGACGGCGAACGCGAAATACGCCGGTTCGCGGGACATACCGACCGTGTCGCCGCGGCGGTCTTCTCGCCGGACGGAACCCGTGTTCTAAGCGCCTCGTACGACGGTACGGCGCGCCTCTGGGATGCCTCGACCGGGCACCTGCGCGCCCTTCTCTCCGGCCACGGCGGGCCCGTGACCGACGCTGTCTTCTCCCCGGACGGCACGCTGGCCTGTACGGCCGGGCTGGACGGCATGCGGCTCTGGGAAACCGCCGGCGGCACGCTGCAAGCCGCGCTGGACGCGGCCCCCCGGGTCATGCGTTCCGCCGCGTTTACACCGGACGGACGCCGGCTCGTGCTCTGCGGCGCCCGGGCCGTGGTCTGGAACCTCGAGCCGCGCGAACCGGTCGCGGCCTTCACCAACCATCACGGCGCCGTGACCTGTGCGGCGGCTTCACCCGACGGGCAGTGGGTCGTCTCCGGGGGACGGGACGGCACGGCCCGTATCTGGAACGCCGCTTCCGGGCGCGAACGCCGGATCCTGCCCGGCCACGCCGGGGCCGTCGCCGCCGTGGCCTGGTGCCCCGGCGGCAAGCGTATTTTTACCGCCGACCGCGGCACCACCCGCGTCTGGGATGTCGCCACGGGCCGCGAGACCCTGTCCCTCAACAGTCCCGCCGACTGGGTCACCGCCCTGGCCGTTTCGCCCGACGGGCGCCGCCTGGCAACCGCCGACGACGACGGCATCGCGCGCGTGCTCCTCTCCGCCGCCCCTTGACATCAGCGCACCCCTTCTGTCATAGTGCCCCGCCTTGCACAACGCCGCCAGGCCAGGGCTTCACGATGACCGGCAAAACGGTACAGGCGACCAGCACCCAGACGCTGCAGCAGCCCCATACCCGCGTGCAGACCGGCCCCCGGGAACCGTACCTCGTCGTGCTCAAGGGCCGCGATACGGGCAAACATTGCGCCCTCGATAAGCCGGACATGATCATCGGCCGCTCGCCCGACGCGGATATTCCCATCAACGACGACCTTATCTCGCGCTTCCACTGCGCCGTCATCCAGCGCGACGGCTGCTTCTATGTCGAAGACCGCAACTCCAAGAACGGCACCTTCGTCAACGGCCGGAGAGTCGCCCGCATTCCCGTCACCCCGGAATCCACCATCCAGCTCGGCCGCACCATTCTGCATATTGAATACAAACATCGATCCGAAGTGCATTTCGAAGAACAGCTCTTCCGGCAGGCCACCACCGACGCGCTGACCCATGTTCCCAACCGCTTCTACTTCATGCGGCGCGCGGCGGAGGACCTCGCCCTCGCCCGGCGCGCCGGGCACGCCGTCGCCCTGGTCATGTTCGACCTCGACGGCTTCAAAACCATAAACGACTCGTTCGGGCACCGTGCGGGCGACCATGTCCTGCGTGATATTGCCGTGCTGATCCAGCATCTGAAACGCGAAGAAGACCTGCTGGGCCGGTACGGCGGCGACGAACTCATTATTATGCTGCGGGGCGATACGCGCCCGGTCGCGGTTCGCGGCTTCTGTGAACGTATCCGCCGGGCGGTAGCCGAACGGCCTTTTACATTCGAAGGACGGCGCATCGCCGTGACGGTATCCGTCGGGGCATGCATCCGCGGCGGAAGCGACCTGGAGCTGGATGCCTTGATCACCGCAGCCGACCGGGCCCTCTACGCCGCCAAAGAAAGAGGCCGCAACTGCGTCGAGATCCGCGGTCCGGGTCAGGACTGAGCCCGGCGCGCCGTGGCCGCCCGCTGCGGCGACACGGGGAGGTCAATCGTAAACGCCGTCCACGCCCCCGCTTCCGAATCCGCCGTAATCCGGCCGCCGTGCTCCTGGACAATCTTGTGCACTACCGCCAGGCCCAGGCCCGTCCCCTTCGAACCCTTGGTGGAAAAAAACACTCCGAAAATCTTGCCCAGGTGCTCCCGCGGCATGCCGCAGCCCGTGTCCGTGATCCGCAGGCGTACCGTCCGCCCTGTTTCCGCGGGCGCCAGTTCAATCCGGATACGCTTGTTCTCCTTCCGGCACCCCGCCAGGGCGTCCACCGCGTTCAGGAAAACATTCAATATGACGCGATGCATGGCCGAGCGGTCGGCCTCGATCGCCGGCGTGTCCGGCTGCAACGCCAGGTCCAGGCTGATGCCCGCCTCCCGCAAATGGTCGGTGTAAGGCGCCGCGACAGCGCGAACCACGTCCGCGAGCGGGACCTCGGTGCGTACCGGCTCCCGCTCGCGCGCATAGGTCAACATGTCCAGGATCAAGTCCGAAAGACGCCGCTCCTCGGTCACGATCGACGTCACGCATGCGTCGAACCCCTCCACGCCGCGTCGTTTTACGGCCCGCTGCAGCGTTTCCACGCTCAGCCGCAACCCCGTGATAATGTTCTTGGCATAATGCGCCAGGCCCGCAATGACCTGCCCCACGGCCGCGAGCCGTTCACGCTTCACGTATTCTTCGTAATAACGGGTTCGCTCCAGGACGACCCCCAGCATATTGGCCACCGTCGCCGCAAAACGCAAATCAAGCGGCGTAAACACCTCGCGCCGGTTCACGCGGTCCAGGAACAGCACGCCCGAGAACGTATCCTCGATCTTCAAAGGGGCGCACACCGCCGTTGTGATCCGCTGCCGCACGATACTTTCGCTTGCCGCAAACCGCTCGTCGGACAGGGGGTTGCCCGCCAGGATCGCGTTGCCCTCCTTAACCGCCGCGGCGATGATCGTGCGGCTGACCGGCGGGCTCTCCCCGCGCGGCGTGTCGCTCGACACGGCATGCACCTCCCAGGTCTCTTCGTCTTCCCGGCGCAACAGGATGCACGCGGTATCCGCGTCGAGAACCGCTTTTGCCCGGTCCAACACCGTCGTCAGCGCCGCCCGTTCGTGGCCCGACGCAAAGATATTGCTGATTTCGCACAGCTTGCGCAGCACCCGGTTCTCATGCAGCGCGTCCGATTCGCTCGCCGCCAGCGACGCACCCGCGAGCAGGTCGGCCTCTTCATGCTGCACGGAAGCCAGCACGCGCACGTCGTCCTCCGCCTCCCGCGGCCCCGCAGTGGCCGGCTCGGCCTCCGGCGCAGACGCCCCCGCCCGCAGGCGGCAGGCGCCGACCCGCACCTCGTCGCCCGCCGCGAGGCGTCCGCGCCGGATGGGGCGGCCGTTCAGCAGCGTGCCGTTGCGGCTGTCCAGATCCTCGACCCAGGCCTCGCCGGCTGCGACCGTAATCCGTGCGTGCCGCCGCGACACCTCGGGGTCGTTCAAGCGGATCGTGCACTGCGGATCCCGCCCGATCAGGCATTCGCCGCCGTCGAGGTCGCAGGCCCGCCCCCGCCCCTCGCCCGTCATCACTTCAATGCGCATGGTCTCCCCCGGACCCGGGCAGTATGCCCGGCGTGCCCCCCGGAACGCAAGCCGGAAGGCGCTTGACTCCTCCGGCAACTCCCGCCAAACTGCCGCCAAGAGACGAGAGCGCGCGGCATGTTCGCAATGCCGTGCGGGAACAAGGGAGGAGCCCGTCATGAGCAGAAAACATCACGGTACTTTGCACCCGTGTGCCCCAAGGCGGATTCTTGTTGTCGATGACCAGAAGAGCATCCGCGATATGTTCTACCGTGTCCTCTTATGCAAGACCACCGGCTTTCCGAATGTGAAGCTCGATCTGGCGGTCAACGGCGCCGAAGCGGTCGAGAGTTTCCGCACCCTCCGCCAGGGGGTCATCCTCATGGATCTGAATATGCCGGTCATGGACGGGGAACAGGCCTATCGCCAAATCTGCGAGATATGTCACGCCCAGGGGATCGAAAAGCCCCATCTTATTTTCTTCACCGGCTACGATCCGCAGCCGGCCATCGTCAAGCTCGTCGAGGAAAACGCGCACTGCACCCTCCTGCGCAAACCGATTTCGCGGAACGCCTTGATCGAGGCGCTGCGGATCCAATTGCCTCATCAACCCTGAAATGCAGGGACGCGCGCACCCATGACAATGCTCTGCGTATGGATGGGTTTGACGGTCGTCTGCGCCCTGTCCGGCGCGGGCGCGGTGGTCTTTGCGTCCCGTCT
>JAFGIZ010000018.1 GCA_016929365.1 Lentisphaerota bacterium | reverse complement strand
CTCTACCGTCACCTCCGCCCCCGGAATGGCGCCGATCCCTTCCCGGATCGCCTGCACCAGCTCTCTGGAGTCGCGGCGGCGCTCCTCTTTATCGAGAAACTCCACGTGAATACTGCCCACGTGGGTGCCCTGCTCGCCCTGCGTCAGCCCCTGCGCCTGCGTGCGGCCGACCGTGGTCAGAATAAATTCAACATCCCCGTACGGTGTCAGCGACTGCTCTATACGCCGCATGGCCGCGTCCGTCCGCTCGATGCTGGTGCCCTGCGGAAAACGCACGTTGATCATACAGTTACGCGGCTCGACGTCCGGGAACAACTCGATCCCCTTTCCGAACCGAGCGTAAACCAGGCCCGTCAGGACCAGGAAGAGAAACCCCGTCACCACCACGGCCCCGCGGTGACGCAAGGCGCCCCGCAGCAACCCCTCGTACGCCTCGGGGAAACGCCGCCCCAGCCGGCCGAACGGCCGCGCCTTACGGCCGCCCCCGTCGGGTGCCCGCTTCATCAGCCGGGAACACACCGCCGGGTTGATCACCACCGCCACGAACAGAGACGCACTCAGGACAATAATCAGCGTGCGCGGCAGAAACCCCATGAACTGTCCCATGATATCCGGCCAGAAGAGCAGCGGCGAGAAGGCGGCAACGGTGGTAATGGTAGACGTGATGACGGGCCACGCGACTTCCGAAGCGCCCTGCCGCGCCGCCGCGATACGGCTGAGTCCCGCGGTGTAATTGCGGTAAATGTTCTCGACAATCACAATCGCGTTATCCACCAGCATGCCGACGGCAAGAACGAGGCTGAAGAGCACGATCATGTTCAGCGACATGTCAAAAAAACTGAGCATCGAAAAGGCAATCAGCATGGAGAACGGGATGGCCGCGGCGACGAAGAGGCTGTTGCGCCCCCCCATGAAGATAACGAGGACGGCCACCACCAGCATGAAACCCGTCAGGATGTTATTCTCCAGTTCGCGGATCATCATCTCCACATAATCCGATTCGTCGAAAACGATCGTCATGCTCACCTCGGGCGGCATGCGGAAGGTCTCCAGCACGTCCTTGACGCGGCCGATCAGCGCTACCGAATTCTCCCCCGTACGCTTTTTGAGGCTGAGCGACACGCTGGATTCTCCGTTGACGCGCGAGATGGTCTCGATGTCCTTGAACGTGTCCCGGATCCGCGCGACATCCGTGAGGTACACCGGCCGGCCGTCCCGAACCGCCAGGACGATGTCCTCCATTTCGGCCGCCAGGTCGAACTCCATGGGCACCCGAACCTGGAACTTATTGCCCGCGACTTCGATGTTTCCCGCCGAAATGGTCCGGTTCTCGCCCGCAATCCGCTGCATGACCAACGATACCGGCACGTCATAGGCGATCAGGCGGGGCAGGTCCATCTCGACCCGGATCTCGCGTTCCCGCGTTCCCGAGATCTCGATCTCCTTGACGCCGTCAACCAGTTCAATGCGGTCCTGCAAATCCTCCGCCAGCCCCTTCAGGCGCGCCTGCGTCACCGGCCCCGACAAGGCAAAACGCAGGATCGGCAGGTCGGAACTGATGTTGATCGCGTCAACGATCGGTTCGTCCAGGTCCGGCGGCAAATCCGGCCAGGCCAGGTCCACCTTGTCCTTCACACGCTGCTTGGCCAGGTCGATGTCGCCGCCCGCCTCGAACTCCACCGCGAGGGTCGTCACGCTCTCCGCCGAAGACGACCGCAATTCCTTGATTCCCTCAACGTCGTCGATCTGCTTTTCCAGGGGAATCGTGATCAGTTTTTCCATTTCGACGGGGGCGGTGCCGTCGTACACGGCGGTCACGAAGACGTAGGGAATCGTAATGTCCGGCGAGCCCTCGCGCGGAAGCCGCACATAACTGCTCGCGCCGGCCAGGACCAGGACAACGATAAAGACGAATACCGCCGTCCTGAACTTGATTGCGTAATCGGACAGAATCATTCCGTGACCGCCATGCCGTCCGCCAACCCCCGTTGTCCCTCCACCACGAGGGCATCGCCGGCCTTGAGCCCGGCCCCGATGACCGCCTCGTGCCCCATGATCTCGTCGATCCGCACCACACGTCGGACGGCCCGGCCCTCCTCCACGCAAAACGCCACATGCTCGCCCCGCTGCGGCACCACGGCAGCCAGCGGAATGACAATCGCACCGTCCAGAATGCGTCTCACGAGCGTGACATCGGCGATCATACCGCCCTTCAGGGCGCCGTCCGTATTCCGCAGGTCCGCTTCCACGCGGTAGGCGTTGTTGCCCGAACCCGCCCGCGCCGCAACAAATGACACCGTTCCCGTAACGGCCCGGTCGTTAAGCGCAGAGATA
Organism: Lentisphaerota bacterium; assembly: GCA_016929365.1. GTDB lineage: Bacteria > Verrucomicrobiota > Kiritimatiellia > UBA8416 > JAFGIZ01 > JAFGIZ01. Next base: position 1,606 of record JAFGIZ010000018.1, on the reverse strand, counting down.
ACGCACGGCAGGGCCATGCCCGGCCGAACCGCGCCGATATCCCGTTCGGGCACATCAACCGCCAGCGTCATGCTGTCCGTGGCCACCACCGTAAAAACAGGCTGGCCTTCCCGCACAAATTCACCCACCTCGACCGGACGCGCGTCCACGACCCCCTCCAGGGGCGTGCGCACCGTGCACCGCTCCACGTAAACCGCGGCCTCGTCCCGCGCCGCCTGCGCCAGATCGCGCCGCTGCCTCACGCGGTCCAGATCGCTTTGCGACACCGCGCCTGTGCGGCTTAGCTCTTCGTAACGCACATAGTCCTTTTCCGCCTCCCTGAGCTCAACCTCCGCCCGCCGCAGCATCGCTTCCCAGGTCCGGCTGTCCAGCCGCAGGAGGGTCTGCCCGGCCTCTACCCGGTCCCCCTTATCCGCCGACAGGGCCGTAATGCGCCCTGCCTGCTCCACGGACAACCCGGTTTCCGTTGACGGCTCCAGCAGCCCGGGCAGGCGCACCGTATCGGCCACACGCCGCGCCGCCAGGATGCGCGTCCGTACGGGGACCGCCTTCTCCTCCTGCACCGGCCGTGCCTCCGGCTTGCGCAGGATCAACACCGCGGCCATCACCGCAATGCCCGCCCCGATCGCCGCGGGAATCGTCCAGATCAAAAGTCCTTTACGCAGTCGCATCATTTCGCCTCCCCGCCCTCCATCCCGTTATCGGCATCCGCACCCGCCGGCGCCCCCGCCGGCACGACGTCCGGGGCGCCCAGCGCATACGCCACACGCGCCTTCGCCTCCAGATGATCGCGTAACGCCTGCAAGTACGAGAGCCGCGCCGTACGCAACGCCACGTTCGCGTCGGTATACTCCAGGTATGTTGCCAGCCCCTCCTCGTAGCGGCTTGCCGCAATCTCCAGCCCTTTCTCCGCCAACCCCACCGTGCCCCGTCCCGCGTCCACCGCCTCCGCGGCGCGGCGCAGGTCCAAGGCGGCTTCGGTCACCTCCAGCCGGATCGCCCGGCGCAAATCGCCCAGGTCCGTCCGCGTCTTTGCCAGCACCAGCTCCTTCTCGCGGACCACCCCCCGCGTCAGCCCCCCGTCCCACAGGGGCCAATGCAGTACCAGGCCCGCGGTCCAGTGCCATTCCCATTCCTCCTCGACGGAGGCAAAGCCGTACGGATTCGCGCCGTCATAGGCAAACTCCGCACGCACTTCGGGACGCTGTCCCGACCGGGCTGCCCGCATGTCTTCTTCGGCCAGCGCCACCTGCGTGCGCATCATCCGCAGCGCCGGCCGCTCTTCGAGCGCCTGCGTCTGCCACGCAGCGATGTCTGCCTCGACCGGTTCGAACCGCAGCGCGCCCTCGATCTCGAAGGCTTCATCATCAAGGTTCAAGAGCCGCTTGAACGCTTCACGCGCCACGTCGCGCGTATTCCTGGCCCGGATGACCGCCGGACGCTCGTTCGCCGCGCGCACCCGCGCCGTCAAGACGTCGTATTCCGCCGCGACCCCCTGGCGGAAACGGCTCTCCGTCTGCGTGAGCAGCGACTCCAGCTGCGCCAGCGAGGCCTCGCGCACGCCGACCGTCTCACGCGCGAGGAGCAGATCGTAAAACGCCGTCCG
>JAFGIZ010000191.1 GCA_016929365.1 Lentisphaerota bacterium | reverse complement strand
GCTTGTCGAGCCCGATACCGTGGACGATAACGCGGCGATGATCCTGGCCCGGGACATCAGCAGCAAGATAGAGGGAAACCTCGAGTATCCGGGGCAGATCCGGGTCATCGTGATCCGCGAAACACGTTCGGTGGAATATGCACGCTGAACCGGGCGCCGGATCGGGGAAAGGCGGGTTGCCATGAAGGTACTGATGGTAGGTGACGTGGCCGGCGCGCCGGGGCGCCGCCTGCTCATGCGGGAGGCCGAACGGCTCAAGAGCGAAGGCGCGGTAGACCTGATCGTGGCAAACGTGGAAAATGCCGCCGGCGGGAAGGGCTTAACCCCGCCTCTGGCCGATACACTGTTTGCCGCGGGCGTAGACGTCTTGACCCTGGGCGACCATGCCTGGGACCGCAGAGATATTATCCCGTATCTCTCGCAGGAGCCGCGCCTGATCCGGCCGGTCAATTTTGCGCCGGGCTGCCCCGGGCGGGGATGCACGACCCTGTACGCGGGGCGTACGCGCGTCTCGGTTATAAGTTTAATCGGCCGCGTATTCATGAATCCGGCATACGACTGCCCCTTCCGCGCGGTGGACGCCGTGCTGTCGGAACAGGCGGACCTGGGGACGGTGATCCTGGTCGACTTCCATGCGGAGGCCACGTCGGAGAAAATCGTAATGGGACGTTACCTGGACGGACGGGTGAGCGCGGTGGTGGGAAGCCATACCCACGTCCAGACCAGCGACGAGACGGTGTTGCCGGGGGGCACGGCTTACCTGACCGATCTCGGGATGACCGGGGCCAAGGATTCGGCAATCGGCCGCGATCTGGAGAGCGTGACACAGATGTTCCTCACCGGTATGCCGGCCGCGTTCAAGATTGCGCAGGAGGGTGTTGCCCTGGAGGGGGCCCTGGTCGAGATCCGGCCGCGGACGGGCCGGGCAACTCGGATCCGGCGCGTTCGCATCACAGAATAGGCGGTGGGCTGCGGCGCCGGGGCGAGACGGGAGACGTTATGGCGGAGCGGATTTACGGGGTTTCGGAGCTCACGCAGTTGATCAAGGGTGCGCTGGAAAAGGCGTTCGGCTCACTGTGGGTCGAAGGCGAGATTTCCAATCTCCGGCGCCCGGCCTCGGGCCATATATACTTCACGCTTAAGGACGCCACCGCGCAGTTGAGCGCGGTGCTGTTCCGGGGCAACCGGCGGGGCGCGACGTGCGATCCGATGGACGGGGCGCAGGTGCGTGTCTACGGCGAAATCACGGTTTACGAACGGGGGGGCAATTACCAGATTCTTGTCCGGCGCATGGAGGCCGCGGGACAGGGCGCGCTGCAGGCGCAGTTTGAGGCGCTCAAGCAGAAACTGCTCGACGAGGGTTTGTTTGACGCGGCGCGCAAGCGGCCGATACCGGTATTGCCGCAGCATGTCGGGGTCGTCACATCGGCCACGGGAGCGGCCATACGCGACATTCTCAACGTGGTGTCCCGCCGTTTCCCGAACCTGCATATCGTACTGGCGCCGGTCCAGGTGCAAGGCGCGGGGGCCGCGGAGGCTATAGCCGGGGCGATCGCGGACTTGAACGCGTTGGGCGGATTGGACGTCATGATCGTGGGCCGGGGCGGCGGTAGCCTGGAAGATCTCTGGGCTTTCAACGAGGAGCGGGTCGCACGCGCCATTGCCGCTTCCGCCGTGCCGGTCATTTCCGCCGTGGGACACGAAATTGATTACACGATCAGCGATTTCGTCGCCGATCTGAGGGCGCCGACGCCGTCGGCCGCCGCTGAGCTGGTGGTCGCCCGGAAGGATGCGCTGCAGGCGCGCATCGGCATGCTGGGGGGGCGCCTGGCGGGGGCCTTGCGTGAAGGCGTGTGGCGATCCCGGCAGCGGCTCAGGCAGTCGGCCGCCAGTTATGTGTTCCGGGAACCCGGCAACCTCGCTCGCCGCTATCGGGAACGGCTGGACGGTTTCGGCGTGCGTGCGGCACGCGCAGCGGAAGGACGTTTCCGGGAAGGACAGCAGCGTGCCGACGAACTGGCCGGACGCCTGGGCCGCGGCATGCTGCGCGGTCTGGCGGAACGGGGCCAGGACCTGAAGCGCCTGAATGCGCAGTTGAAGGCGCTCAGCCCCCTGGCGGTACTGGAGCGGGGTTACAGCGTCACCCGGCGGGCCGACGGCACGGTGATCCGAGATGCGGACGGCGTAAAAGCAGGGGAACGCGTGACGACACGCGTGCGGTCAGGAAGCTTTGATTCGGAAGTGGTAACCTGAAATCGGTACAGCGGGAGGTATGCAGCATGGCTGAAAACAAGGCATCGCGGAAACCGGCCGCCCGGCGGGAGCCGGGGCCTACGTTTGAACAGGCGCTGGAGCGCCTGGAGGCAATCGTGGCGGAGATGGAGGGCGGCACGTTGGACCTCGAAACGATGATAGCGCGTTTCGAAGAAGGCCGGAAACTGGTTGCGCTCTGCAGCGCCAAACTGGACGAGGTGGAACGCAAGATTGAAACATTGGTGAAAGAGGGAGACACGTTGCGCACCGAACCCATGGAGGACGACAACGAATAACTTGTAACCGAACCGGAGAATCCGGCAAAGTGCCGGCGGGAAGAACTGTAGGCAAAGGAGGCGTTATGAGACAGGCAATGGCAGGACTGGGTATCGGGGTGTTTCTGGTTGGGCTCGCGCTGGCCGGGGGGTGCGCCACGGCAACCGTGAACCCCGCGGACGCACAGGCGCAAACCGGAGCGCCGGAAGCGGCGCGCGTTGACCCCATCAGCATTCCGGCCGATCCGGATTATCCGACCTACGTCGTGGTAGTCGAGGATTTCGATTACGCGGCGTCGGGGACCGTCTCCGGAGGCCATCCGGCATCGGAACATTTCAGCCAGTTCAACCAGCGTGACATAGGGCCGGGCGTGGCCGCCCAGTTGCTGACAGGTTTGACGCGAAGCGGCAATATCCAGGTGGTGGAACCGGAAGGCCTGCAGAAGAACGCCGACGGCACGTACGACGTTGCCCTCCAGCCAGGCGAAGTGGGCCCGTTCATTATCAGGGGGACAGTCACGGAATTCAACGAGACGGCCGACCTGACGGGCCAGAAGAAAGGCGGATCACTGGGCATCGTGGGCGTGCTCCTCGGCCTCGCCGGGGCGGTGACCGACAAGGATGCGTTGACGTACACGGGCGCCGGGGTAGCAGCTATGAACCCGTCCTACAAGAACGAGAAGATGAAGCGCCAGGGGATGGTGGGCATGGATGTGCGCATCGTCAACGGCGCGGACAACCGGATTGTCGGCGCATTCAGCAGCAGCGGCACGTTTGCCACCGTCTCGGCCGCGAGCGGGTTCAGCCTGTTCGGTTTCGGGAAGAGCAACGACGCTTTTGCCGCCAGCGCACTGGGCCAGGCAACACGGGCCGCCTTGAACGACGCGGTGCGTCAGACCACGGACCTGCTCAAGACAAAGGTTCAGAACTAAGCGCCCGGTACGCTTTGTACCAGGCGACGAACTTCGGGATGCCCTCGCTGATCGGCGTCTCGGGCTCGAACCCGAGCCGTTCGCGGGCTCGTTCGATGTCGGCATAGGTTGCCGTGACGTCCCCGGGTTGGAGGGGGCACATCTCCAGGCGGGGTTCGACCCCCAGGCAGGCCGCAAGGGTGCGAATCATATCCATCAGATTCTCGGACCGGTGATTGCCCAGGTTGATAATCTCGTAAGGCGCCAGCGTCTCGGCGAATAGCGCGGCGCTCACCCCCTTGACCGTATCGTCGATATAGGTGAAATCGCGGCGCATGTCGCCGTGGTTAAACACCTTTATGGACTTGCCCTGCAGCATGGCTTCTGTGAAAAGCCACATGGCCATGTCGGGGCGTCCCCAGGGGCCGTAGACCGTGAAGAAGCGCAGGCCGACGGTCCGGATACCGTACAGGTGCGTGTAGGCGTGCGCCATGAGTTCGTTGGATTTCTTGGTGGCGGCATAGAGACTGACGGGCGTGTCGACGGGGTCGGTTTCGCTGAACGGCAGCTTGGTGTTCCCCCCGTACACGCTGGAGCTCGAAGCGTAGACCAGGCGTTCGATTTCCGCATGCCGGCACGCTTCCAGGACGTTGAGAAAGGCCTCCTGGTTGGCCTTCTGGTAGGCGAAGGGGTGTTCCAGTGAATACCGCACCCCGGCCTGGGCCGCGAGGTGGCAGAAAACGTCAAAACGGTTTTGGCGGCAACAAGCCAGCAGGGCCTCGTAGTCGCACAAATCCGCGCGAACGCCCGTATAGCCCGCACAGGGCTCCAGGTGGGCATGGCGGCGTTCCTTCAGGGCCACATCGTAATAGTCGTTGAAGTTATCCCACCCGACGACCGTGTGCCCTGACTGCAACAGCGTCCGGCACATGTGAAAGCCGATAAAACCCGCACTGCCCGTTACCAGTATCTTCATGCAAGGATCCTATTTCAGGAAGAGTTCAATCACCGGGAGCACGGGGTCGGGCTGCAGAACCGGCAGCTCGAGGGTCAGCGCGTCCCGCGGCGCGCCGGCTTTAAGCGCCGCGTGGAGCGCGGCAGCGGTTTCGTGGAATTTCAATTCGCTCGCGTCGTTAAGCAGCTGCGCATAGGCGATCTTGCCGGCCAGGGCCGGGAGGTGCAGAAAACGGAACGGCCAGGCCGCGCAATGCACGTAGAGCCGGCGGGTCTCCGGATTGAAGGTGTAGCGGCAATCGGCGGGCGGCACCCATTCGGCCGGCGCAGCCGTGCAGCCGTAAATGGACCGGTTATGCAACTGCATCCAGGCGCCCAGGCCGCGCAGCCGCTCCACGGCGCGCTGATCCAGCGTGCCGCGCCCCGTCGGGCCGACGTTGAGAAGCAGGTTGCCGCCCTTGGCGGTATGTTCGACCAGCATCCGGACGAGCAGCGGCACGCTTTTCCAGGACGCCTCGTCGCGGTGATAGCCCCACGATCCGGAAAACGTGTGGCAGGCCTCCCAGACCACGGCTCGCCCTGCCTCGTCCTTCACCCCTTCGTTCGGCACGTACTGTTCCGGCGTCCGGTAGTCGGCCGATTCGGGAAAGTCGAGACGGTCGTTGATGAGAATATCGGGATGCAGCCCGCGAATCATCTCCACCAGCTTTTCGGATTGCCAGTCGGCGCGGCCCTTGCCGTCGTCGCCGGGATAGGAGAAATCGAAAAAGAGGAGATCTATTTTACCGTACCGGGTGAGCAGTTCGCGGACCTGGGCCCGCAGGTACTCGGCATACCGGCCCACGTCGCGCCCCGCCGCGGCTTGACGAAAGGCCGTGTCGTTACGCTGCGGATGGAACCGGTCCACGGGAAAGTCGGGATGGTGCCAGTCGATCAGGGAATAGTAGAAGCCGATGCGCAGGCCTTCCTCGCGGAAGGCCTCGACCAGCGGCGCAATCAGGTCCCTGCCGCAGGGCGTGCGCGTTGCCTTGTAGTCGGTGTGTTGCGAGTCCCAGAGACAGAAGCCGTCGTGATGCTTGGTGGTGACCACGCAATATTTCATGCCGGCCCGAGCGGCCGTCCTGGCCCAGGCGCGCGGATCGTAGAGGTCCGGGTTGAAATGTTCGAAATAACGTTGATAGTCGGCGTCGCTGAGCTCTTCGCGGTGTTTGACCCATTCGTGCCGCGCCGGAAGCGCATAGAGCCCCCAATGGATAAAGAGGCCGAAACGGTCCCGTACGAACCAGCTTGTGTCTCCATGGCCGTTTCCTGCGGCCTGCGGTTCCGAACGGCTTGTCTGCTGATGCGATGTAGGCATTGCGTTTCTCCTGTGCTCTAACTCAGCGCCGCGATCACGCCGGGCGGCTCCCGGCGCCCTCCTCACGGGCCTGTTCAATAGGTATAATGGCTGCCTCCGATAAATTCGCGCAAGAGCGAATCGCGGGCAATGCAGGTGTCGTCGCGGACCGGTTTGAGCGGTTTGAGCAGCTCATAAACCCGGTTGGCCCGGATATAGGCATCGAGACGGCGTGCGTCGTCACGGTAACGCCGCCGCCCCAGGCTGATATAGCGGAACAGCCGCGCTTTGAGCACGGGCAGTTCACTGGGTAGCGCGGTGTTGACGATGTAGTCCGTATGCTTGGTAAACGGGATGATGTTCTTAAGCTCGCTGCGGCGGACGTAGTGCCAGTGGGTCAGGGTTTCGATAGGCTTGAGGTTCCGGAAGTGCATGTCCCGGATCATGCGGCGCAACAGGCGGTTGTCCGCCCAGCGCATGAATTGGCCGTCGGCGCCCCGGAACTGGCCCAGCGTTTCGACGTACAGCTTGAACTTGGCATGCTCCGGTACGCTGCGGGTCATATCGGCATACAGGCCGTGCAGGCTGTCGATAAGGAGAATTTCACGCTTCCGCAGCCGGAACGGCGTCACGTTCAGCGTGCGCCTGCCGGTCTTGAAATCGTAAAACGGCATGGTAACGGGCTTGCCGTCGAGGAGGCGGGCGAGATGTTCGTTGATCAGTTCGAGGTCAAGCGCTTCCGGCGTTTCGTAATCGTAGTCGCCGAATTCGTCGACCGGATGCATTTCCAGGTCGAAGAAATAGTTGTCTATATTGATGGCCTTGAGGGCGAGCCCGCCCTCGCGGAGCGTTTCACTGAGCTTGATTGTGGTCGTGGTCTTGCCGGAAGAGGATGGGCCCGCCACGATCACGACGCGGACGTCGTCCCGGCGTTCCAGCACCTGGAGGGCGGCCCGTCGGACTTCGTCTGCGTAGCGGCGGTCGCACAGGGCGGCCAGGTCCGGAAAATATCCCTTCCGGATGAGCCGGTTCAAGGCGGGCACCGACTCGCACTGCTGTTCCATGTTCCAGCGCAGCACCTCGTATATTTTCCGGTAGGGAATATTATCGGCGATGTCGAACGTCAGGGCGCGCCCGCGCCGCAGCATGGCGCGCTGGTGCCGGTAAATGATGTAACTCCGCGCCAGGTCGGAGTGGCCGTGATCCATGAGCACGCCTTCCACGACGTCCTGCACGTCTTCGACGCTGGGCAGCATGTCCCCCCGGTACGCCTGGATGAGCCGTTCTTCGACCTGGCGGGCCAGCGAGGCCGCCAGGGAACGGTTTCCTTTGCCGACGGCCGCGGTGGCCCTGTAGATGGCGGTCACGATACGGTCGCGGTCGTAAGGCACGACACTGCCGTTGCGCTTGACGATGCGCTGGATGGAAGAAACGGTGGCCACTGTGGTGCGAAACGCTAACGCGGCACCGGATAGCTGTCGAGAGTTTTTGACACGGCCTGCCGCCGTGGTATCATAGGCGCAGCAGGGGGCGAAGTGAGGCGGGATGGCGGAAGGCGTAAACAACTTCAGGAAGGCGCTTGAAGACAGCTGTTTTGCCCTGCATCTGAAAGGCGACGGCAAGGAGGCGATCATTGGCGAGATGATCGATCTGCTGGTGGAGGCCGGACGCCTGCCGGACCGGGAGGCGGCGCTGCGCGCCGTGCTCGAGCGCGAGCGCAAGATGTCCACGGGCATGCAGCACGGCGTGGCGATCCCGCACGGCAAGACGGACACGGTGGCGCACATGGTGACGGCCTTCGGACTGAAGCAAGAGGGCGCCGATTTCGACGCCGTGGACAGGCGCCCGTCGAAGATTTTCGTGATGACGGTTTCGCCGGTATGCGAAGCGGGTCCGCACATGCGCTACCTGGCGGAAATGGGAAAAGTTCTGAACCGGCCTTCCGTACGTAAACGCCTGCTGCAGGCCCGGAGCAAAGAGGACGTTATCCGCATCCTGACGGAGTAAGCCGCAGCCACCCGGGCAGACAAATTATGATACCCGTAAAAGTCGACCAGTTGTTTCTTTCGAACATGGGGTTCGTCGTCCTGCTGAAGGGCGCTAAAGACACGCGGTCCCTACCGATTTTTATCGGGGCCGCAGAGGCCCAGGCCATTGCCATCCAGATCAACAAGGTCGACATGCCCCGGCCGCTGACCCACGACTTGCTGAAGAACGTGCTCGATTTCCTGGAGTGCCGCCTCATGAAGATTGAAGTGTGCGATCTGAAAAACGACACGTTTTATGCCCGCCTGATTCTCGAGAAGGACGGCGAGCACGTTCCGGTGGATTCGCGCCCGAGCGACGCGATAGCGTTGGCGCTGCGTTTCCAGGCGCCGATCTATGTGGAAGACACCGTAATGGAAAAAGCAGGTCGCGTTATCGAGCAGGGGGCCGCCGAGCCGGAGGCATCCGCGGGGGGCGAAACCGGGACCGGGAAGTCCGGGCCGGCGCCCAGGAAGACACTTACACCGCTGGAGGTTTTGCAGCAGAAACTGGCCAGGGCCGTCAAGGAAGAGCGTTACGAAGATGCTGCCGCCCTGCGGGATCAGATTAAACAGATGGAACAGAGCGGAAATTGAAAAGCCGCGGTACGGCAGCCGCGCGGCACCATGCCGAACGCATGCGGCGATTTGAAGCGGCGGGTCTTTACCTGGTGACCTCACAGGCGGCGTCCCGCGGGCGCACAACGCTCGAGATCGTGGAGGCGGCGCTGGGGGCCGGGGTACGCCTGATCCAGCTACGGGAGAAGGATCTGCCGGCCGGGGAGCTGGTTGCGCTGGGGCGCGAGGTGCGGGATATGACAAGCCGCGCCGGCGCCCTCCTGCTGATCAATGACCGCCTCGACGTCGCGTTGGCCGTCGGCGCAGACGGCGTGCACCTGGGGCGCGAGGACCTGCCGATTGCCGATGCGCGCCGTCTGGCGCCCGGCCTGATTATCGGCGGGTCCAGCCATTCGCTCGACGAGGCGTTGGACGTCGAGGCGGCCGGCGCGTCGTACGTCAATATCGGACCCGTGTTTGCGACAACCACCAAGGCGTGGGAGGGCGCGGCCCTCGGCCCGGACACGCTCCGCACGATCGCGCCGAGGCTGTCGATTCCCTTTACCGTGATGGGGGGCATAACCGCCGCCCGCGTGCCGGAGCTGCGGGCCGTCGGGGTACGCACGGTCGCGGTGATTACCGCCGTCACCGCGGCACCCGACGCGGGCCGTGCCGCCCGGGAGTTGCTCGGGTTGTTGCATTGACCGGGGTCGGGCCCCGTGCTAAGAGTCAGCGGGTATGGGCCCACTGATGTACCAGGGGAAGCCCGCTTTTTCCGCGTTCCGGAAAGCGGCGCTGATGGAGCGCCTGCAGAAGCAGGCGCCGGAGCTTTGCATGGCCGAGCTCGATGCGGATTTCGTCTTTTTTATCGAACTGACGGAAACCGGCGCCGCGGCGCTTTCCTCGGAACGCGAGAGGCGGATCCGTGATTTACTGGATACCGCCGGTCCGTTTGTCATGCAAGGGGGCTTCCTGGTGGTGCCGCGCAAGGGCACGATCTCGCCGTGGTCGTCGAAGGCGACGGATATTTTCCGCAACTGCGGCGTTGACGCGGTGGCGCGCGTGGAACGCGGCATCCATTATCGCATCACCTCGGCCGGCCGGCATGCACGTCAGGCCCCCCGCGAGCTCGGTCTTTCCGAACTGCGTCCGGTCATCGACCTGTTGCACGATCGGATGACGGAAGGCGTCTACACGGATGTCAGCGACCTGTTCGTGCGCATGGAGCCGGCCCCCATGCGAACCGTGGACCTGATTACGCGCGGCCGCGCAGCGCTGGAGCAGGCTAACACCGATTGGGGACTGGCGTTGAACGACGATGAGATCGACTACCTCCTGGAGGCCTACCGGCGTATGCGGCGGAACCCGACGGATGTCGAATTGCTCATGTTCGGGCAGGTTAACTCCGAGCATTGCCGGCACAAGATCTTCAACGCCGAGTGGATCCTCGACGGCTGTCCGCAGGACCAGTCGCTTTTCGATATGATTCAGGGCACCCACGCCGCGCACCCGGAGGGGACCCTGGTTGCCTACCGGGACAACGCGGCCGTCGTGGAAGGCGCCGATGAGGACTGGTTCGAAGCGGCCGCGCGCGGGGAACACGTGTACCGCTACGTCCGTGACCGCATTGACCTGGTCATGAAAGTCGAAACCCACAACCATCCCACGGCTATTGCGCCCTTTCCGGGCGCGGCGACGGGATCCGGCGGAGAAATCCGGGACGAAACGGCGACCGGAATCGGCGGCCGGAGCCGGGCAGGCCTGTGTGCTTTCTTCGTGTCGCAT
>JAFGIZ010000001.1 GCA_016929365.1 Lentisphaerota bacterium | reverse complement strand
TTGCTGTTGACGGTTTTGCCGTTCACACCCTCGATGGTCGTGTGGTACTCGAAAGGCGCAATATTCGCCCACTGTCTCTCGTGCCAGTTCATCCTCGGATCGACCACGTCGTGCCCCCCGCCCCCGGACACGGTCGCCGGAAAGGCCGCCGGCTCGGGCACCTTGATATTCAAACTGAGCGGCGGCATCACGTCGACGGTGTCGCCCCCCGACGCCACCCGCGCTTCGAGCCCCAGGTTGTAGTTCAACCCGCCGCTGAGCGCATTGGTACCGCCCATCATGCGGAAACGCTGGATCACGTAGAAGAATTCGCCGGGCGCGAAATCGCGCGTCGGGGGCGGCTGCGGCGCCGGGATAACCGTCAGGCCGCCCGGGAGATTGGTCGGGGTCGATACGCTGCTGTAGAGCGTAAAGTCTTCTCCTTCCTCGCCGAACGGATACCAGTACTCGAAGAAGACACGCAGCTGGCCGTTCACGCCGCCCGCCGCGTTGACCGTCAGGGTGTTCGTCGCGAACACCTCGTTGAGCATGGGCACGGCTTCCACGTACGGGCCCGTCAGCGAATACGGAACATCGTCGGCGTCCACGTAGTCGATCAGGTTCCGGTAAAGCACGTCCCGTTCCTGCGTCGACGGTATACCCATCGCCCCCAGCGCGCTCTTGATCTCCTGCTCCTTCGTTCCGTCCAGGTCGTTTTCATCGCCGCCGATAAACACGGGCACGGTAGCCGCCCCCTGCCGCCCCTCCGCGCGCGTGTAGGTGAAGAAGTGACGGGGACTTTCGTTGTCGAAGACGGCGTTCTGCGACTTCAATTCCGCCAGGCTGGCATACGGATACGGGTACGTGGTCCGGTTGTTCACGAAGGCCGTGACCTCCGCCCCCTCCCCGGCCGGGACCCCGGGCCGGAATTCCGTCAGCCGCGACAGGTCGATGTCCTCCGCGTCGTGCCCGGTGGGCCGCATCGTCGCCGACGGACTGGCGTGTCCGGCCCGGTTGGCGTCCAGAAGGCCCGAGACGTTCACCACCAGGTAGGCGTACCGCCCCACGTTCGTCACCGGCCACCACTGCGGCAGGGCCGGCTCCACGATCCGGTACCAGTCCTTGCCCCAGTTCATCCGGCTGCCGCCCGTGTTCTTGGCCCACAACTCATCGTGCGTATTGCCGGAAGCGTTCCCCGTGTCATACCGGTCGATATAGCCCTGCTGATACCCGCCGCCCGGGGACAACCCCTCCACAATCGTGGACCACGGATCGAGCGCATATTTCAGGCGCGTCTCCTCCCAGTCCGCGTTCCCGTCGAAAATCGTATTCCCCGCGGCGGCCATATTCGTGCCCCGCGAGGCCAGCTTGCCGCTGCTCCGCAAAACCCCGCGCGGCATAAGCAGGGCGGCTTCCCCGGTGTTGAATGTTACCGCGTTCTTGAAATCCGCCGCCGCGGTCTCGACACCCCAGTGCGCCGGATACCCGACCATGCTGTTGCGCGCCATGTCCCGCTCGATGTCCCACAGGGCCCGCGAGAGGGCCCCGTACACGAGTTGGCGCGCCTTCATGATCTCCACGGCGTTGCCGGCCGCGACGCGTTCGGTCCGCATCGAGATCGCGAACGACACGGCCAGCACCATCATCACGCTCAGCATCCCCAGGCAGATCACCAGCGCAATCCCGCGCCGGCGCTCCCCGCGGTCCGCCTCACCCCCCGTCGCCGTCCGGCTATTCCACGTCATAACGGTGCCTGTTCCGGTTCCACAAGAATACGCGCGTCTCGAAATCGCGGTCCTCGGTCCGCCCCTTGTCCGTCGTCCGGACCGTCAGGTCCACGTCCGCGTAGCGGTCGCGGAAATCCATTTCGAATACCGGGACGGCGATCTGGCTCTCCTCCCGGAACAGGTAGGTGCCGTTGCGCTGGATGCCGTCGCCCGGCAGGGTATACGCCACGGTCGTCACCGCGTTCGTGCCCTGCTGCAGCGCGAACCCGCTCATCGCCGGCGCGCCGCCCCCGATGTTCGCGTCGTCAATCGCCGCCCCCGCCTCCGTAGAGGCAAAGTCCAGGATGGCGCGCCCGGTCAGCATGGCCTGCGACCGCCGCAGCCCGCTGTCCCAGGCCACCGTGCTCTCGTCGAACAGGTTCGCAATCGAGACGACAATCACCCCCAGGATCGCCAGCGCCACCAGGATTTCGATCAGGGTAAAACCGCCTCGCCGCGCCGGCCCTGCCCCGGCCGGCGCGGAGCCCGCCCTTCTCCCCGGCCCGAAACCCGAAACCCGAAACCCGAAACCTTTCATCAAGGCATCGCCTTCATATTGTAAATTTCGGTATAAAACACCTGCTCCACCCCGCCGACCTTGCCGTACCGCACCCGCAGCCGCACCCGCGCCAGCGTGTCGTCCGGGTTCCCGTCCCCGTCGTCGTCTACGAGGTTAACCTGGAGATTGTAGCGCACTGTCTCCTCTTCGTCGGTGCCCCGCTGACCCGCGGGGTACGGGATCTCCATAAATTCATCCGGATCGTCCACATGCTCGACGGCATACCCGCTGTTCTGAAGCTCCTCCACGACGTCGTCCCGAAACGCGTTTTCTCCGGTCCAGTCCGTGCCCGGTCCGGCCGCCGTCGCGCGTATCGCGTTCATCACCAGGTCTCCGAAATGCGCCAGGCGCGTTTCGGCCGTGGCGTCGTAACTCGCCCGCAGCCCCGACGGAAACAACTGGAAGACCGCCAGCAGCCCGATGGCCACCACCATCAGCGCCAGCACAATCTCGATCAGCGTAAAACCGCGTTTCATCGCACCTCGCACCCGCCCGTCCGCGGCGCCCTAATTCACCCGCACCAAGCCCGTCAGCCCGTACACCGTCAACGTCCGCGTATCGCTGCCCGTCGTGTCCCGGATCCGCAGCGTCGTCGTGCCCCCGCCCGCCGTGCCGCCGCGGGGCTGGAAGGTCATCGAAAACGGAAACGCCGGCGTCGGCGGCGAAACGAACTCCACGCCGGCCGGCATAAACCGCTCTTCTCCCACGGCGTATCCCTCGACGGCGTTCGTCACGAAATAACAGTAGCGGCCGGCCTGCTCTTCGAACCGCAACGCCAGCGGCTGGCCTTTCAAGACGGCCTGCTGGCGCGCCAGCGATATGGCGGAACGCAGGTTGTTGACCGTGCCCCGCATGCGCGAGCCCGTGCCCATGCCGAAAAACGCCGCCGCGCCCGAGGCCATGATGATCCCCATGATCGCCATCACGGTCAGCAGTTCGAGCAGGGTAAAACCGGTCCGTCGCATCGGGGCTCCTACGGTTCCGCGTACGAGACGTCCACGCCCGCCGGCACGTTCGTCCCGCCCGGATAGTTCAAATCGATGCGGATCGTGTACGGGTTGCCCCATGGATCGACCAGCGCGTTGCCCCGCCGGCGGTACTCGTCCATCTGCAGAAACAGAATGCCGCGCGGATTCTCGTCGACCCGCAGGGGCCCGATCACGTCCCAGTTGTCATCGGCTGTCTGGTAGAGATTGCTGGACGACGGATCGGCATACGGCCACTCGCCGTACTCCATGAAATACGCCTTGATGGCGTTCTCCAGCGCGTTGGCCTCCGATTCCGCCAGGGCCCGCCGGCCGCGTTTGCGGACCCGGTGAAAGGCCGGAATCAGCGCGCCGACCATGATCATGATAATGACCATGACCGTCAGCAATTCCATGAGTGTGAAGCCGCGGCGTCTCATTTCCAGCTCCGGATATCGTCGTCGCCGCGCGAGCCGGGCGTATCCGCCGCGCCGTTCAAGCCGTAGGACCAGACGGCAACGTTCCGGTCCAGGGTCACCGAATAGTCCCGGGGGTCGACCTGGTTGTCGAGGTCGTCATCGAGCTCCACCTGGTAGACCTCGCCCCAGGGGTCCCTGAACTGCGTCGCGCCCGCGTCGAACTCCATGTAGCGCGTCTCGCGCGGGTTGGCCCCCGAGTTCTCGCCGTTCAATATTTCCAGCGCCCGGTTGTCCATCTCGGTGATGCCCGACGGCAGTTCCCGGTAATCGTTCAGGAACGACTTCCACGCCAGCTCGATCTGGCGCACTTCGGACCGTGCCCGCTGCCGCTTGGCGTACTGGCGGGCGGCGCCGATCGCCGGCAGCAGGATCCCGACCAGCAGGGCGATGATTGCCACCACCACGAGCATCTCGATGAGCGTAAACCCCCGGCGGCGCCGCCCGTCTTCGCGCGGCGCGCCGTATCCAGCCTCTGCAATACGGATCATGGACGTCCCCCTTCCCGCTATTCCAGCCAGCCTTCGCGCCCGATATCGTCCGCCGTGCCGCTGACCCCGTCCGGCCCCATCGACCATAGTCTGTAGGATTGATAACGGGGCGGGCTGCTGGTGTACCGGTACTGGTTGTGCCACGAATCGAAAATCGTGAACCTGATGTTTGTAAACGAGAATTCGCCGAAATCGAAGTTCCATTCCTCAGAGTCCAGGTTCGTGTATGCCACGGCGTCGGACCAGTAGCCGACCTTGTCGAAATACTCCCGCCAGGCGGAGCTCTCCGGATCGTGAAACCCAATCCGGGGATTCGCCATCAGGTAGAAGATCAGCCCCGGCCGCTTGGTAATCCCGTAATCGGGATCGTCGCGGCGGATCGCCGCCAGGATTTGGTTCCACTCCGGCGGATACTCGCCGTCTTCGGACTCGTAGGATTCGAATTGCATGTTCGTCGAGCTGGGATACTCGCCGTAAATCTTGTAGTACTCCTCGAGGCACATGCGAAGCAGTTCGATCCGCTTGGCTTCCTTGGCCCGGGCGACCTTGTCGTACACCAGCGACGAGACCCGCACGGTCAGCCCCGCCAGGATGCCGATGATCGCCAGGACGACGAGTATCTCCATCATTGTGAAACCGCGCCGTTTCATATCCGCCTCCAGGTCTATTCTACGCCTTCCCGCCTGCAGTACAAGCCTGAATCGTGCCAACCGGGCCCTTGCCCGGGGCCTTTTTACCGGCCGGTCCTGCATCACGGACGGCATGGAAACCGTCCCGCCGCGTTCTCTACCCCGCTCCGAGCTGTCCGATCACCGAAATCAACGGCACGAACATGGCCACGACGATGGTCCCGATGATCACCGCCAGGAAGACGATCAGGATCGGCTCGATAATCGAGGTCATGCCCTCGACCGCGTTGTCCACTTCGTCGTCGTAGGTGTCGGCAATCCGGATCAGCATTTCCGGCAGCGCGCCGGTTTCCTCGCCCACGTCCACCATGCTCACGACCATGCCCGGAAACACCCCCGACGCCTCCAGCGGCATGGCCATGTTCTCGCCTTCCTTCACGTTGTCGTGCACCTGCTGGATCGCGCCGGCAATCACCGAGTTGCCCGCCGTATCCCGCACGATGTTCAACGCCTGCAGCACCGGCACGCCCGAGCTCATCAGCGTGCCCAGTGTCCGCGTCACCCGGCCCACGGCCGTTTTGCTCAGCAACCCTCCGAAAATCGGAATCCGCAGCTTCACACGGTCCAGCACCTTGCGCCCCGAATGCAGCCGGCTTAGCAGCTTGAGGGCCACCACGATGCCCGCGATGACGATCACCACCATGATCCCGTGATTCTTGACCGTCATGCTGATGTTCAGGACAAACTGCGTCAGGGCCGGCAGTTCGCCGCCGCCCAGCAGGTCTGCGAAAATTTCTTCGAACTTCGGAATGACCTTTACCAGCATGAACGTGAGAATGCCCATGGCGGCAATCAGCACGACAATCGGGTACACCATCGCGCTGCGCACGCGGTTCTTGATACGCTCCGCCTTCTCCATGAACTCCGCCAGCCGCCCCAGGACGACGTCGAGCACGCCGCCGGCCTCGCCGGCGCGCACCATGTTGACGTACAG
>JAFGIZ010000190.1 GCA_016929365.1 Lentisphaerota bacterium | reverse complement strand
CCCACCATGCTCCCTATTCCCTTTCAGAATAGCCATATGGCGCGCTACGTGTTCTCTTGTTTCACCCACAGATTCTGCAGACGAGCCTGAAACCTGAAACCCGAAACCTGACACCTGTAGTACGCGATTCAGCCGCAAGGAGCCAGAGTCAACTCCTGGCCCACAAAATTCGCGAAAGACCCTCCCATGTCATGTCGAGCTTATCGCGTCATGAATGATATCGCCATCCTGTCGCGCGGTGCGGCAAGCGAGCCGGATAGGTCGTTGTTCGATCGGCAGGTGCTCTCAACCGTGCGCTATGCTGATCCGGCCGCCTGGACCGTTGCCGCGGCGGTTTATGCCGCCCTGGCGCCGGTCCGGGACCGGCTCGAGCCGCTTATCGAGCGCACGGGCATCATCGGCATCAGCGCGCGGCCGCCCGTAGAAGCGACGGCGGCGATCCGGCAGGCGGCGGCGGAGGGATTCCCGTCGCCTCTGCGTTACCCGGCGGCCAATCCCGGCTCGCTGATCGGGGTGTCCTGCATTGCCTTCGGCTTCCGGGGTCCGACCTTATGCCTGCTGATGGAGCCGGAGCCCGGTGTGCAAACCGGTTTGACGGCGGCCGGGCAATGGGTGGCGCGGCGCGCGGCGGAGGCGGTGGTGCTCGCGGTGTGCCGGCAGGAGGCGGAGGGGGGGGCGTCCGCCCGGGCGGTCATCCTCGGGCCGGCGGCAGCGTCCGGCGACGTGCCGAGGGATGAGGCGGGCGCATGGCTTCTCCAGAAAGTTGGAACATCGAACATCGAACGTTCAGCATCGAACATCGAACGGGAAGCGTGATTGCGATGGAACGGAAGTATGACCTGGAGGATAGACTTCTTGAATATGCCGCCTCGATTGTCCGTTTTGTTGAGAAGATGCCGAATGGCGAGCATTCGGACGGCGAAGAACAACACGGTGCGCGAAAATACGGAAGATGGTTACGAGATCTGATTGTCTGTTCAATTCGATGTTCGATGTTGGATGTTCGATGTTGGGCGTTCGGCTCGGCCGGGACGGCCGGATGTGAATGAGCGTGTGAGGGGTGCGGCCGTCGGCTGCATGGGAACCATGGATTGCGGCAGCGTGACACTGGCGGATATCGATGCGTTTCTCGCGGCGTCGGCCGATATTCGGCATGATTCCGATCCGGTGCGCGGGGCGCACGCCGTTGAAGTGCTGGCCGGGCAGTGGCATGCCTTGAACCTCCCTGCCGGCGCGCTGGTTCTCCTGGCCATGCCCAACAGTGTGCGGCTGCTCGCCCATTGTTTTGCCGTGAGCGCGGCCGGATACGTTCCGGCGCTGATACCGCCCAACACGCCGTCGCTCCGGCTGCGGGAGCTGATGGCGGCGCTGGGGGCGCGCGCCCTGGGGGCGCTGCGCCTGCCGCGCGGGATGGATTTCGGAAGGCGGCATGACGTTTCCGGTCTCGCGGTCGGCCGGTTCGAGACGGACGGGCCGGTCCGGACCCGTCCCGGCGAGCATGTGCTGTTGACCTCGGGAACGTCGGGGTTTGCGAGCGGCTGCGTGTTCGACCGCGGGGCGCTCCTGCGCAACGCCGCGCGGCACGCCGCATCGATCGGCCAGACGGGGCCCGATACGGTGCTGGTCAATCTGCCGCTGCATTTCTCCTTTGCGCTTGTCGCGCAGGCTTTGGCCACGCTGCAGGCAGGCGGCCGGCTGATTATCGGCGGTCCGCCGTTTCATCCCCGCAGCTACATGCGGTCCATCGCCGACCACGGCGTGACCCTGTCGTCGCTGACCCCGGTCCTGGTGCGCGCGTTACTCCACGAAAAGCGCGCGTTTCCTGCATCGCTGCGGATACTGACCGTCGGCGGCGACAGTCTGCCGGCGGACCAGGTTAGGGCGCTGCTTGCCGCGCGCCCGGGCGGCGCGTTGTACCTGACCTACGGCCTGACCCAGGCCGGCCCGCGGGTCAGCACGCTTGCGGCGCACCGCGAGCCGGCGGCCCGGCACGGGTCGGTCGGCCTTCCGTTGCGGGACACGGAAGCGGTGTTGGCCCCGGTTCCCGGGGGGCGCGAGCTGCTGGTGCGTTCCGACACGCTCATGAAGCGGCGAATCGGCGCGCCCGAAGGGGCGTCCCGCCGGGTCGATCTTGATCGGGACGGGCGCGATGCGGGGACGGCGTTTTTGCGCACCGGCGACCTGTTTGAGCAGGACGGGGACGGGTACTTGTATTTCCGTGGGCGGCTTTCCGATTTTGTTGTGCACCGGGGCGAGAAGGTGTGTCTGGCTTCCGTCCGCCGGATCGCGGCGGAGCTGCCCCGCGTGCACAGCGCCGCCACGCGGGTTTCGACGGACCGCGCGGGCAACACCTGTTTTGCGTTGACACTGTATGTCGCGAAGACGCAGCATCCGGGCGTGGAAGCCTATCGCGCCCGGCTGGGCCGTCTGCTGCGGCGCAACGAGATGCCCGATCGCATTGAAGTCACGGCAAACGCAGATCAACACAAATAGGGTGCTTCCGGCTTTGGCGTCGGCACCCACAGCATCTTGTCATGGTCTTGGGCGACGGAATGGTGTAAGCGGGTCGGTTAAGGGTATCCGAGTAAGGGGAGCGGTTAAGGGTGAGGAGAAAGCGTGTGGCGAAGTCACAGCCATTTGGGCATGAGAAGCTGATTGTTTACCAGAAAGCCATGCGTTTCGCGGCCCTGCGCGGCGCGTTGCTGGACCGCTTGCCTCGGTGCGTAGCGGCCTGCGAGCACCTGGACCGAGCGGCGGAGAGCATTCTGGTCAACATTGCCCACGCCAGCAGCGCGTGGTCCGCGAACGAGCGGATGGTGTGCCTGGGACATGCCAACGGATCCGCCTTGGAGTGCGCGGCCTGCCTGGATGTGCTGGGCGCCAAGAGCTTGCTATCCGCGGACGACGTGAACCCCGGCAAGAGTCTACTGGCCGAGGTCGTTTGCATGCTCATCACAATGCACAAGACCGCGGCCGACAGGGTCTGTGAAGACCGACCGGCTTACCGCACGAAGCAGGACAGGCTCTTTGACCATGAGGATCTAGACGTTTATCAGGCCGGTCTTGAGCTCGTGGCCTGGCTCGAAGCGATGTGGAACGTGTTCTCGTGCAGCTCGGACTTGCGAACGAAGCTCGATAAATCGACCACCGCGATCGTCCTGAACATCGCCGAGGGGAATGGTCGTTTCACGGGAAGGGGTCAAGTCTCGTTCTACGCCACGGCCTACAGGGCGACCATTCAGTCCGTGGCGCTTGTGGATGTAGCCAGCGCACATGCCGCCGCCGATGTGGCGCAAGTGGAATCGGGCCGCGAGCTGTTACGCCGTATTGCCGCTATGTTGACGGCACTTTCGAAGGCGCACGCCGAAAACTCTTCTTCCAACACTTAACCGCCACCCTTGCTCGGATACCCTTAACCGACTATCTTACACGACAACACCAAGATCCTCATGTCCATACCGCAACATCTTTTGAGGGGCCCACACTCCGCCCGGAGGCGCCACAAATAGCATGGATGCCTCGCTTTATCACCGTCTGGCTACGTCCGACCGGGCGTTTCCCCGGTTCCTGCGGCGGTTGTATCACGCCCGCGAACACATTTCGCTGCCCGTGCCGCGTTTCGTCGGCAAGCTCATGCTCTACGGCATGCTCGTGGTGCGCGGGATGTACTATTTCCTCAAGCGCAGCCTGATCTGCGAGCCCATTTTCAAGGCGTACTGCAGCCGCTACGGCCGGAATCTGCATACGGGCACGTTCGTGCACTGGGTGCAGGGGAAAGGCAACATCGAGATCGGCGACAACGTGTGGATCAACGGAAAGTGTTCGTTTGCCTTCGGGCACCGGTACACGGAGCGGCCCACGATCGAGATCGGAGACGGCACGGGTATCGGGAACGGCTGTGCCTTCGTGGCGGGCAAGCGCATTACCATCGGCAGGAACTGCATGTTATCCGGGAGCGTCACGGTGTTCGATTCGAACGCGCACCCCACCGACCCGCTGGCGCGCCGGCAGGGCCGGGCCGCCGCCGCGGAAGACGTGCGCGAGGTTGTGATCGGGGACGACGTGTGGATCGGCGCCCGTTGCCTGATCTTTCCCGGCGTGCGGATCGGCCGGGGAAGCGTGGTGTCGGCGGGCTCCGTGGTGCGCCATCATGTTCCGCCGTACAGCGTGGCGGCCGGCAATCCGGCGCGCGTGATGTTCCGCCTCGAGCCGCCGGAACCCGGGACGCTGGAGCAGTTGCCGGACAAGCGGTGGTACTGACACCGCGCGCCGCCGGGGTTTGGCTTTTGCGGATTCGCCATGGTTCGAGAAGAACGCTCTTCCCGGCATTTCTCCGGCTTTGCGTGGGGGGCTTGCCTCGCTATGAAGCCGGAAGGCCCAGAAATGTTCCTTGCGATATGTTGAGCCGGTGACCATGTAGGCGCCTCGATCAGAGAGCCGGT
>JAFGIZ010000189.1 GCA_016929365.1 Lentisphaerota bacterium | reverse complement strand
GACAGAAAACCTTAGGAAAGTGTCATCCCGAGCGTAGTCGAGGGATCTCCTATCAGCTGAGCGCGCAAGAAATGGGGTAAGTCCAATCAAAGGCACCCCCTTGACGCCGATGGGGAAATCATGTAGGCTGACAAGAACAGTCAGAACAGGACATAAATGGACAAATGATCCAATCAAGGGAAGATAGCGGGGCTCATCGGGACCGCCGTGCGGTACGGGGCGGTCTGGTGGGCAAGGCGGCGGCGCAGGGGAAAGCGAAGGCGGACGGGGATGAGATCCTGACGTTGTCGGAGCTGGCGGCCTACCTGAAGGTGTCGGAGAAGACGATTCTGCGCATGGTGCAGGCGGGGCAGTTCCCCGGCGTGAAAGTCTCGAACCAATGGCGTTTTGTGCGTGCGATTGTGGACGACTGGCTGAGCGTGCGCATGCAGTGGGCCCCGGCGGGGGACGTCTTGGACGCGGCGGTGCGGGGGTTGCAGGTGGTTCCGCTGACGCGGCTGGTCTCGAACCGGCGGATTATCCTGAACCTGCAGCCGGGCAGCCGGGAGGCGGTGCTGGCGCAACTGGTCGCGCCGCTCGAGCAGGACGGGTTGATCGGCGACGCGGACGGCTATGTGCGGCGCCTGGCGGAGCGGGAGGACGTGGTGTCCACGGCCATCGGGCACGGGCTGGCGATACCGCACGTGCGCGATCCGGAGCATGCACCGGTCCGGACACCCTGCATTGTGCTTGCCATCTGCCGCGAGGGGACGGCCTTCGGCGCCCTGGACGGCGAGAAGACGTGTGTCTTTGCCATGCCCTGTGCCGACGGGGAATCGGCGCACCTGCGGCTCCTGGCGCGGCTGGCGCTTTTCTTCCGGCGGCCGGGCGTGTTGCCGGCCATGCGGCAGGCCCGCAGCCGGAAGGCGGTGCTGACGCTGTTGGCCGAGGCGGACCGGGAGATGGCCGAACGCGATCTCGCGGGTCGGCCGGAAGCACGAGGGTGAACGAACTTGAGTATATTATTGTGTTTCTGCTCATTTTTGTCCGGCTTTTTCTGGCCGGGATGGTGGCCTGGTTCGTGGTGCGGGAGATACGCAAGAGCGGAAGGACGGGACAACGCCCATGAAGACAGCCGCTGACCTGGAACGGCTGCGCGCCGCCGAACACAAGGCGCAGGAAATCGTGGCGCGGGGACGGCAGGAGGCGGACCGCCTGCGTAAGGACGCGGAGGCGCGTGTCGCGGGGATTGGCGCGGCGGCCGAGTCGGACGCAGAGGCCGCGCGCGCGCGCATCGAGGAAGAAACGCGCGCCGCCTGCGCGTCCATTGCGGAGCAGGCCCGGCAGGACGCGGAGGCCGTGTGCCGGGACGTGGCGGCGCGGCTCGACGCAAAGCGGGACGAGGCGGTGGCATGCGTGATGTCGGCGTTGCGGGGAGACGTATGAGCGCGGCAGCCTATACCGCCGCGTGTGTGCGCGCCTGTGCGCTGCGCGCCGCGTTCCTGGGACCGGGGGACTGGCGGACCGCCGCCGGCCTGGCCGGCGCCGACGACGTGGTCGCCTGGCTCAAGGCCCGGGGACTGATCGGGGACGGGGTGGCGGACGTGCTGGCCGCCGAACGCGCGGCGCATGCGTCGTTGATACGGCACGCGTCGGGCCTGCTGCGCCTTGTGCGGGGCCCGGCGGCCGCGCTGCTGCGTTACTTTGTGTGGTACTACGATCTGCTCAATCTCGAGGGCGCGGCGCTGCGGATTCACGGTTTTCCGGACGCGCAGGCCCGGCCGCCGGCCCGTTTCTATGACACGGGCCGGTTCGGCCTGCTCCGGCCCGCCGCGCTGGACGCGGTGACGCAGTACCCGGCGCTGGGCCGCGTGCTGCGGCACACCCCGTTCGCCGGCCCGTTCCAGGAGGCCCTCGCGGGGTACCGCGACGACGAAGAAGTCGGGCGCCTGGTCGAACGGCTCGAGCGGGCGTTCCTGGCGGATTGGATCGCGGCCGCGGGGTGTTGCGGGATCCGGCCGGCCGACGCGCGGCGGGGTTCGCCCCTGGCCGTGTTTTTCGTGGCCCGGGCCGTGGAAGCCGCGGCCCGGCTGATGCGGCATCGCGCAGCCGAGCGGGGCCGGGCGGTGCGGTGGCTGACCCTGGCGGTTCCGGACCCGGCGGCGCAACGCTGCCTGGACCGCCTGTCCGGCGCACGTCCGGCGGAGAGCCTCGCGGCGGCGCTCGGCGAGGTTCTGCCGGGGGCCCCGGAGCGCGTGGATACCGCCGGCTCCCGCAGCGCGTGGGCACTCCTGGACCGGCTGGTCCTGCAGGCGGCGGAGAAGGCCACGCGCGGCATCTTCTTTAACATGGATTTTCTGACCGGCATCCTGCTGCGCGAGATGTAC
The DNA here is from genome assembly GCA_016929365.1 of Lentisphaerota bacterium. Lineage (GTDB taxonomy): Bacteria > Verrucomicrobiota > Kiritimatiellia > UBA8416 > JAFGIZ01 > JAFGIZ01. The sequence continues at coordinate 7,363 of JAFGIZ010000189.1, read as the reverse complement.
CAGGCCCGGGAGCTGACCGTTCTGCTCGAGGCGAAGGCGACGGGTGAACCGGTCCCGGTGCCGGGGGAGGATGCGCGGCCATGATCTTCGCCCCGGAACGCATGGAATGCATGGAGCTGCTCGCGCTGCGCGAAGACGTGGAGCGCCTGACGGGGCTGCTGGCAGGCGAGGGGAGCGTGCACCTCGTGGAGCAGCCGCTGCCGCCGGGCGGCGCGGAGACGGCGGGGCCCGCGGACGCGCACGGCGAGGAAATCCGGAAACGGCTCAGCCTGGCCGACGAGCTGCTGGGCTGGCTCGACGCCGTGCCCCTGGACGTCGGCCGCCGCGAACGCGAAGCCTGCCTGGCAGAACGGACCACGGAGGTCCTGGCCCGGGCCGACGAGGCGCTGGGCGCGCTGCGCGACGCGCTGGCAGAGCATTTCCGGAAGCGCGAAGCCGCGGCGTCGGAGTTGACGCGCCTGAACGCGCTGTCCGAGCAGATGCACCTGCTGAACGAGCACGGCCTGTCCTTCCGGGACCTGCAGGATTTCCGGCACGTCCACGCGGTCTGCGGGACGCTCGAGCGCGCCCACGCGGAGCGTCTGTCCGCCGGGCTCGCGGACGCCGCCTGCGCAATGGCCATGCGTCCGGTCTTCGGAGACCGGGTTGCTTTCCTGCTGCTCGGCGACCGGGAGGAACAGGCCCGTTACGATGCCATGCTGGCCGAGGCCGGGGCGCAGATTGCGACCCCGCCGGAGCGTTTTGTGCGTTCGTTCGAGGAGGGCCTGGAACAGGTCGAAGTGGAACTGTGGCGCCGGCGCGAGGAGCTGGCCGAGCTGACCCGGGCGTTCGAAGCGTCCCGCCCGGAAAGGCGGGCCGCGCTCTCCGCCTGGCGGGCGCGCCTGCGCATCCACGCGCTGCTGAACGACGCCATGGCGCGCCTGGGGTCGGACGGCACGCTGACGCTGATTTCCGGGTTCGTGCCCGCTTCCCGCCGGACCGCCCTGGTGCGCCGCCTGGAACGGGAGGCGGCGGGGCGGTACTTCGCGCGGTTCGAGCCGGCGGATGGAGACGACACGCCCACACGCCTCCGCAATGTCCGGATCTTCCGCCCGTTCGAGCTTTTTGTGAAAACCTACGGCTTGCCCGGTTATAACGACGTGGACCCGACGCCCTTTGTCGCGCTCTCGTTCCTGGTTATGTTCGGCATGATGTTCGGGGACGTGGGCCATGGGCTGGTGCTGGCGGCGATCGGCGCCGGCATGGCCTTCCTGCCGTACCGGATATTCGCCGCGGTGCGCGACCTGGGCCGCATCCTGATGATGGCCGGGTTGTCGGGCACGGTGTTCGGCTTCTTGTTCGGTTCGGTGTTCGGCATCGAGGAAGATGCCGTCCTGCCCGCCCTGTGGATGCGGCCGAACCATCCCGAGAATCTGACCGTGTTCCTGGGCGTCGCGCTGGGCCTGGGCCTCGGTATCCTGTCGCTCGGCATGCTGATCAGTATCGTGCAATCCCTGCGCAAGAGACAGGTGTTGAAGGCCCTGCTGGGCCAGTGGAGCGCGGCGAGCCTCGGGTTTTTCTGGGCGCTGCTGGTCCTGGTCGGGCTGTCCCTGGCCGGCAAGCCCGTGCCGGCTCCCCCGGGGGTGCTCGCGGCCCTGCTGGCCGCGCCGCTGTGCCTGATCGCCGGCGGGCAGATGACGGCGCTGGTGCTGAAGCGCCGGCGGGCCGCGGCGGCGGGCGCGCCGGCCGGGGAGCCCGGCGTGCGCGAGGCGGAAGCCGAGGACCCGGCCACGATCCTGTTCGAACCGGTCGAGATCCTGATGAACCTGTTCACGAACTCGGTCAGCTTCCTCCGTGTCGCGGCATTCGGCCTGGCGCACGCGGCGCTGACCATGGCGGTCTTTACGGTGAACGACATGGTGCGCCTTCCGGGGGCGGCGTTCGTCAGCCTGCCTTTCGAGCACCTCTTCATTATTGTGCTCGAGGGCATGATCGTGACGATCCAGTGTCTGCGCCTGGAGTACTACGAGTTTTTCTCGAAGTTTTTCAGCGGCGGCGGTACGGCCTACGCGCCGCTGAGCCTGGGCGGGGGAGACGGCGAATTGGGAAGCGTGTAACGAAGCAAAGGAGGATGCAATGGAACGGTGGATCAAAATGATCAAGCGGTTGAATATCGGGGTCGGGGCGGCGGTTATCCTGCTGGGCCTCAGTGCGCCGCTGGTATTGGCGGGTTCGGCACAGGCCCAGGACACCGCCGCGCCGGCGGCCACGGTGCACAAGCTGGACGAAGCGCACCTGACGGCGGAAGGCCATGCGCAGATCCGCTGCTGGGCCTTTCTGGCGGCGGCGGTGGCGACGGGTATCGGCTCGCTCGCGGCCGGTTACGCGGTGGGGCACGTCGGGGCGGCGGCCATGGGGGCCGTGGCGGAGAAGCCCGAGTTGATGGGCAAGTCGCTGATCTACGTCGCGCTGGCCGAAGGGATTGCCATTTACGGACTGCTGATCGCGATTATTGTTCTGGCCAAGGTGTAGGTATCAGGATGAAGGTTCGCGTGGTCGGCGATACGTGGCTGGTTGCGATGTTCCGCCTGGCGGGGGTGCCGGGCGTGACGCCCGTGACGCCGGACGCCGCGGCGGAGACGCTGGACGCCTGCCTGGCGGAGCCGGGGGTGGGCGTGGTGCTGGTGGGCAGCTCGTATGCCGCCCGTATGGGGGCGCGGTTTCGCGCCTACCTGCAGCGGCGCCGCCTGCCGATGGTGCTGCGCATTCCGGACCGGCAGGACCAGGCGGGCTGCGCCGCGGAGATACGCGAACATTTGCAGAAAACCCTGGGAATCAGGCTGTAGGCATATGGAAACGAGCGGGAACCTGGATGCCCTGGCCGCGCGCGTGCTCGAGCGCGCCCGGGACGAAGCGGCGGCGGCCGTGCGGCGCGGCGAGAAGGCGGCGGCGCGCGAGCTCGAGCGGGCCGAGGCGCAGCGGGCCGAACGCCGGCACGCCGCCGAAGCCGCGAGCCGTACGGCGGCCGAACGGCGCCTGCACGCGGCGCGGGCCGAGGCCGCGCAGTCGAAACGCCGGGCGGCGCTGAATGCGCGCGAGGCGGCCGTGGAAGCGGTTTTCGAGGAGGCCCTGCGGCGTTTGCGGACCGCGGACGACCCGGCGGGGCCGGGTAAGCGGCTGGAGGCCCTGATCCGCGAGGGCATCGCGGCGCTGGGCGCGCCGGCCTCCGTCCGGGTGCAGCTCAACGCGGCCGGGCAGGCGCTGGCGCGGGCTCCGGATTTCCCGAAAACCATCGACGGCGTCTCCGTCAGCGTGGACGCGCACGCGGCCGACACCGTGGGGGGGGCGGTCGTGACCGACGCGGACGGGCGCGTGATTTTTGAAAACACGTATGAAGCCAGGTTGGCGCGAAGCCGCGAACCGCTGCGGCGGCGCGTTGCCGAGACGCTCGGCCTGCAGGACACCAAAGAGAGGACCGGCGCGTGAACTCCGAAAATTCGACGATCCTGCGTATCAACGGTCCGGTCGTCTTTGCCGACCGCATGGGCGCGGCCGGCCTGGGCGAACAGGTCGACGTGGGCACGGAGAAACTGACCGGCGAGATTATCGCCCTGGACAACGATACGGCCACGATCCAGGTGTACGAAGACACCACGGGCCTGAAACCGGGCGAACCGGTTGCCGCGCGCGGCGCGCCGCTGTCGGCCTGGCTGGGACCGGGTATTCTGCGCAGCGTCTACGACGGCATCCAGCGGCCGCTCGACACGCTGCGGGAGTTCAGCGGCACGTTCCTGGCGCGGGGCCTCAGCACGCCGGGCATCGACCTGGAGCGGACGTGGGTGTTTACCCCGCAGATGCAGGCGGGCGATACGATCGCGCCGCTCTCGATCCTGGGCGAGGTGCCGGAGACGGACCTCGTCGCGCACCGCGTCCTCGTTCCCCACGGCGTGGCCGGCACGCTGACGTGGGTCGCCGAGGCGGGATCGTACCGGGTTACGGACGTCATCGCCAGGGTGGACGCCGGAGACGGCGAGCGCGAGCTGACCATGCTGCAGCGCTGGCCGATCCGCCGGCCGCGCCCCATCGGACGGCGCCTCCCGCCCCGGGTGCCGGTGATTACGGGGCAGCGCGTGATTGATTTTCTGTTTCCGGCCGCGCGCGGCGGCGCGTGCGCCATTCCGGGCGGATTCGGCACGGGCAAGACCGTGACGCAGCACCAGCTCGCCAAGTGGTCGGACGTAGACGTGATCGTCTACATCGGCTGCGGCGAGCGCGGCAACGAGATGACGCAGGTGCTGGACGAATTCCCCGTGCTGATAGATCCGCGCAGCGGCAAGCCCATCATGGAGCGGACGGCGCTGATCGCCAACACGTCGAACATGCCGGTCACGGCCCGCGAAGCCAGCATTTACACGGGCATCACCCTGGCCGAGTACTACCGCGACATGGGCTATCACGTCGCGGTCATGGCGGATTCGACGAGCCGCTGGGCGGAGGCGCTGCGCGAGATATCGGGCCGGCTCGAAGAAATGCCGGCCGAAGAAGGGTATCCCGCCTACCTGGCCTCGCGCATCGGCGAAGTCTACGAACGCGCCGGCCGCGCCGAGACGGCCGAGGCGGACGGCACGGCCCGCGAAGGGTCGGTGACCATCATCGGCGCGGTCTCGCCGCCGGGCGGCGATTTTTCGGAACCGGTGACGACGCACACGAAACGCTTCGTCCGCACGTTCTGGGGCCTGGACCGCGACCTGGCCAGCGCGCGCCATTTCCCGTCCATCAACTGGAACACCTCCTATTCCGAGTACGACGTCTCGGCCTGGTACGCCGAGCACGCGGCGCTGCCGTGGGCCGCGCTGCGGGAACGGGCGACCGCGCTGCTCCAGGAGGACGACCGGCTGCAGAATATCGTCAAGCTGATCGGGCCGGACGCCTTGCCTGACCGGCAGCGCATCGTGCTGGAGTCCGCGCGGCTTGTGAAGGAAGCCTTTCTGCAGCAGGGCGCCTTCAGCGAGACGGACAGCTACTGCCCCGTCCCCAAGCAGCTCGGCATGATGGACGTGATTCTGACCTTTCACGAGCGCGCGCTCAAGGCGTCGGCCGCGGGGCGGCCGGTGCACCGGATTCTCGCCCTCCCGGTCGTGGAGGCGATTCACCGGATGAAGGAAACCGTGCCGGCCGACGATCCCGGCGCACTGGATGCTCTGAAAAAACAGGTCGAAGCGGCCTTCGAGGAATAGCCATGTCGCATCAAAACGGACGTATGTATCGGGATTTGCGGCGGGCCGGCGGGCCCATCATCGTCGTGGAGCGGGTGGCCGACGCGGCGTACGGAGAGCTGGTCGAGATTCTCTGCGGGGACGGCGCGGTGCGGCGCGGAACGGTCCTGGATATCTCCAACGAGCGGGCGGTCATCCAGGTGTTTGAAGGGGCGCAGGGCCTGTCGCTGCGCGGGACGTCGGTCCGTTTCCTGGGCAAGTCGCTGGAATTCAGCGTCTCGGCGGAACTGCTGGGGCGGGTGCTCAGCGGCGCCGGCCGGCCGCTGGACGGCATGGCCCTCCCGTTCGACGGGAGCACGCGCGGCATTTACGGCAGCGCGATCAATCCCGTGATGCGCGACTATCCGCGTGACGTGATCGAGACCGGGGTGTCCGTGATCGATGTCATGGACACGCTGGTGCGCGGGCAGAAGCTGCCGATCTTCTCCGGCAACGGCCTGCCGCACAACGAGCTGGCGGCCCAGATTGCGCGCCAGGCGCGCATCCGGGGATCGGAGGAAAAGTTCGCCGTGGTATTCGCCGCCATGGGTGTGAAGCACGACGACGCGGCGTTTTTCCGCGAGGAGCTGGAGCGCACGGGCGCGCTGCACAACGCGGCGATGTTTCTCAACCTGGCTTCCGATCCGCCGGAGGAACGCCTGGTGACCCCGCGCTTTGCCTTGACGCTCGCGGAGTACCTGGCGTTCGACGAGGACTATCATGTCCTGGTGATCCTGACGGACATGACCAACTACTGCGAAGCGCTGCGGGAGATGACCTCCGCCCGCGGGGAAGTGCCCAGCCGCAAGGGCTACCCGGGCTATCTCTACTCCGACCTGGCGGAGATTTACGAGCGCTGCGGCCGGGTGAAGGGGGCGAAGGGGTCCATAACGCAGTTGCCGATCCTCACGATGCCCAACGACGACATTACCCATCCGATCCCCGACCTGACGGGCTATATTACGGAGGGCCAGATCGTGCTGGACCGCGAGCTGCATCAGAAAAACGTGTATCCGCCGATCAACCCGCTGCCCTCCCTGTCGCGGATCATGAAGGACGCCATCGGGGGGGAACGCACCCGTGCGGACCATGCCGACGTCGCCAACCAGCTCTACTCGAGCTACGCGCAGGTCGGCAATATACGCTCGCTGGCGGCCATCGTGGGCGCCGACGAACTGACGGACAGCGATCAGCGCCACCTGCGCTTCGGAGATGCGTTCGAGACGCGCTTCGTGACGCAGGCGCAGGACGCGCGGCGCACGATCGAAGACTCGCTCACGCTGGCCTGGGACCTGCTCGGGCTGCTGCCCCGCGACGCGCTGCACCGGGTCAGTCCGGACGAGCTGGAGCAGTACTACCGCGTCCGCGGCGGCGCGGACGAAGGGGAGGAAGCGTAGGTATGGCGCGGCGGCCGGCACCCACGAAGGCCAACCTGTTCCAGGCGCAGGCGGGACTGCGCTTTGCGACCGAGGGGTGCGACCTGCTGCACCAGAAGCGGGACGTGCTCGTGATGGAGCTGATGTCCACCTCGGCCGCGTTCGGGGACACCGAAAAGGCGCTGCGCGAGGCCCTGACGGCGGCCTTTGACGATTTTGTGCCCGCGTATCTTGCCTGCGGGCGGGAAACCCTGGACCGCGTCTTTTCCGCGGCCGGGCCGGACGTATCTTTCGGCGTGCGGGAGCGGGGGCTGATGGGCACACGGGTGCCCGAGATCAAGTGGGAGTCGGGCGGCGCGTCCGTGTTCCCGGGGCTGTTGGACGCGTCGCCGGATCTGGACGCGGCGGTGGCGGACCTGCGCCGCGTCATGAAGGCGCTGGTGCGGTACATCGAGACCGTCGCCGCCATCTGGCGCCTCGCCACGGAGATCGAAAAGACACAGCGCCGGATCAACGCCATCGAGAACGTGTTCATTCCCGAAGCGCGGGAGACGGTGGCCTGGATCGGGTCGGTGATGGAGGAAAACGAGCGCGAAGAGCTGTTCCGGCGTAAACGGCTCAAGAGCCGGGCGGCGTCTTAGTGGCGGGGCGTGAGTTTGGGCGTGCGGAGGAGGGGAGGATTTCCGACAGGATCAACAGGATTGACGGGATGGGAGTTTGGAAGTGTGGGAGTGAGATGGCGGGCCGAGCCTG
>JAFGIZ010000188.1 GCA_016929365.1 Lentisphaerota bacterium | reverse complement strand
TACATACGGATTACCAGCTCGCCATGCTGCAGGATTACCGGGCGACGGTCTTGATCACGACGCCGTCCAACGCCCGCGAATTGTCGGACCTGATGAGCCGCCGGGGCATCGATCCGCAGACCCTGCACCTGCGCGTGGTCCTGCTATCGCGGCCGGTTCCGGACGGGCAGCGCCGCGCGCTGAACGCGGCGCTGAGCGCCGACGTCCGGTGCAATTTCGGCGTGGCGGAAGTTCTGGATCCCGGCCTGTGCGTCGAATGCCCGCAGGGGCGGCTGCACGTGAACGAGGACCACTTCCTGCCCGAAATTATAGACGAACAACTGGTGGTGACGACCTTGAGCCGCGAGGCGATGCCGCTCTTGCGGTATCGGACGCAAATCGCCTGCGAGATCGAGTACGCGAGGTGCCCCTGCGGGCGGACGGGCGCCGTGGTGCATCCCGGGCGGCGCCTGGACGGGCGCCTGAGGGTGAACGAGATGCCGCTTTACGAATCGCAGATTGCCGCCGTCCTGGCGGAAACAGGGGCGGCAGGGCGGCCTTTCGAAGTGGATATCTCTGAGAAAAAGGTGATCGTTTCCATCGAGCTGAACGAAGCGCTTTTCTCGGACACGATGCGGCGGGTGGTGGATCTGCAGCGCGAAATCGAACGCGATCTGCTTCTCAAGCTCGGGGTGCCGGCCGATGTCCGCTTTGTTTCGCCCGGCAGCACGCCGTGAGAGCCGTCTGCGTCCGCGTTATTCCTCTTCCACCATCTGGTCGTAGAAGGCGACGTAGTCGTCCGGCGTCGGCCCCGAGCGGAACTTGATGGCAGGACGCGGATGCTGGTTGAGGCGTCCCGTAATGGCGTACGGCACGCGGTAGCCCCATTCAATGTCCCGGCTGAGCGGCATGATCGTGTCGCGGCAGCATTGTAGGATGGGCCGTATCTGAAACTTGGGGTTGTGCAGGAAGCCGATAAGCAATTCCATGGGGCAGTTTCCGGCGCCCCGGCCGATACCGTTGATCGTGGCGTCCAGCCGGTTGGCCCCGGCGACAATCGCCTCGATAGTATTGGCAAAGGCCAGTTGCTGATTGTTGTGGCCGTGGAAACCGATCTCCTTGCCGGTGCCCTGCATGTGTTTGAGGTAGAGGCTGATCAGGTTGTGTACCTGTTCGGAATAGAGCGCCCCGAAGCTGTCCACGAGGTAGACCGCCTCGGCCACGGAATGCGCGGCCAGTTCGAGCGCGGCATTGAGCTCGCTCTCGGGAATGACCGATACGGCCATGAGCTGCAGCATGGTGTCGTAGCCCTTGTCCCGGGCGTCCTGCAGCATATCGAGAGCCATGGGAACCTGGTGGATGTAGCAGGCGACGCGGATGCAATCGATGACACTTTTCTTCTTGGGCAGGATATCCTGCTTGTAGTCTGTACGTTCCGCGTCGGCCATGACGGATATTTTCGTGCCGGGGGCGGGCGTGTCGCCGGTGATGCGGCGCAGGGCGTCTTCGTCGCAGAATTTCCAGGCCCCGAACTGGGCGGGGGAATAGATGCGTTTGGAGGCCTTGTAGCCGATTTCGATGTAGTCGACGCCCGCGGCGACGCAGGCGTTGTAGACCGAGCGGGCGAAATCGTCTCCGAACCCGTGATCGTTGATCAGGCCGCCGTCGCGAATGGTGCAATCCAGGATCTTGATTTCAGGACGGTAGGCGACCCAGCGTTCCGGGGCTTCGCTCTCTGTGGTTGCCGTGTCAGGGTTCATTGACGTGACCTCTCGATACGCGGGCGAGTGTCGGGTGTCACGGGGGCGGTGTCAAGGGGGACTTTTGCGCTTGCGCGTGAACCGGGGTTCAGTTATATTTGACGGCGTAAACAGGTCAACGGGCGCCTGCCCGCGCCGGAGGCGCGGGCGCGAAACGGGAGAGCGGTATGCCGAGAACGACGGACATAAGCGAGAAGGTAGAGCGGCTGCGCGCATTCCTGGCGCGGCATCGCCGGATGCCGGGGTACGCCGAGATGCTGACCGTGTTCCGGTACCGTTCCAAGAATGCCGTGTACGGACTCCTGCGCCGCCTTGCGGCGGAAGGGTACGTGACGATCGAGGACGGGCGCGCCGCGCCGACCGGCAAGCTGACAGGAACGGTGCGCCTCCTGGGCACGGTGCAGGCGGGATTTCCGTCGCCGGCCGAGGAGGAGCTGATCGACGTCCTCAGCCTGGACGCGTTTCTCGTCGAGCGTCCGGAGTCGACGTTCATGCTCAAGGTTACCGGCGATTCCATGGTGGACGCAGGGATACATCCCGGGGACCTGGTGCTGGTGGAGAAGGGGGTCCGGCCGAGGCCGCGCGATATTGTGATTGCGCAGGTGGACGGGGAATGGACAATGAAGTACTTCATGCGCGACCGCAAGGGTGTTCGCCTGGACGCGGCGAACGAGGCATACCGCCCGATCCGTCCGCGCGAGTCGCTGGAAATCGGCGGGGTCGTGCGGACGGTCATCCGGAAATACACAGGGCGGCGGGGTTGAATCGGG
>JAFGIZ010000187.1 GCA_016929365.1 Lentisphaerota bacterium | reverse complement strand
TGAAATCGGTGTTGTTGGTCGTGGTGATGCTCGAGCCGTCATTGAAAATAATCTTGATCTCGCCCCGGCCGGGCGGATCGACCTGCACGTCTACAAACGCCGCGTGCGCGTACGCGGCCAGGCATGCCGCTCCCGCCGCGGCCCAGAAAGTTCGATAGAGATGCTTCATGGTATCGGCTCCGTTTCTGTTTGCTCCATAAGCTCGCTGAGACGCTGCTCCAGCTCGGCCTGCCGCACCTGCAGGGCCGCCACGCTCTCCTTCCCGGCCAGCTTGGCCCGGTACGCGGCATGGGCTTCCTGCATCTGCTCGAAGAGACGGATTACCTCCGGATCATGGTCCCGCAATTCCTGTTCCGCTTCGATCAGGGCCCGCTGATTCTCGAGAATCCGTTTCCGCAGCGCGCTGATTTCCCACACGGGAGGGGCGTTCGTCACAGGAACTTCCAACGGCTGCTCCACGGCGTCCCCGCCGGCCGCGGGGGCTCTCGGCGGCGCGGGCAATGCCGCCGCCGGCTCGTCGGCACGAATAGAAGGGGGAACCGGCACGGGTTCGATCACCTCGGGTGGGGCCCCCGTCGGTGCGGGTGGAGCGTCTTCACCACACCGGCAACCGGCCATGAAAATGACCGCCGCCACAGTCCCCGCGGCAAGCGCCATCCTATAGGGTATGGTCTTCATCACTGTCATCATAATACGGCCATCCGCCCCCGCTGTCGAATGCCGAATTGTCAAACTCCTGTCAAGAAACTGCCAATTCCCCCGTTTCAGCCCCTCCATCCGCGATCATCCCCGGGCCGCCGCCTTCCCCATCCTGTACATCCTGTTGATCCTGTCAGAAAAAATTCAGCCTCTGCGTACCCCGCCGCGGCGCACCGGACTCCGCGGTTCACGGCGAACCGGGCGCTTTCCCTCAATCGACCCGCTTGACCCGGTAGAACCGCACCGCGTTCGTTTCCGCCACGTGCGGCCAGGCGATGACGCCGTCCTCCGCCGCGGTCACCGTCGGCGCCAGGTCAATCCACGGCCCGCCGAGCAGATCGTCCGTCCACTGCACGCGATACACGCCGCCGTCCAGCACGTTCCACGACAACACGCCCGGCGGATCCTCCAGGTTCCGGATCAGCAGCAGGTTGAGTCCGAACGCGGACGGATCGCGGCCGTTCGCCAGCTCCCAGCCGTCCGTGGCCCCGTTGTCGTTCGAATCCGCATTGCACGGATCGCTCCCGGCACGGAACTCGCCGATATTCAGCACCAGGTCGCCGTCCGTATCCGCCAGCCCGTCGCCCGGATCCGTGTTGTCCAATCCGCAATCCCGGAAACGCCACTCCCAGGTGTCTTCCATGCCGTCCCCGTCGGCGTCGATCACGGTATCGAAACGCTGAATCCGGTTGTTATACGTGTCCGCGACGTAAACTTCCGTGGATTCCGGAACCGGCATCAGCCCGTACGGGAAGGACAGCTCCCCGGCGCCGTCGCCGAACCCGCCGAACACGAGCAGGGACTCGAACACGGCGCCGTTGCGCTTGAACACCTGCACGCGGTGATTCGACCGGTCCGCGACAAAAATCCGGCCGTCCACGCCGATCCGGACGTCCGTGGGCCCGTTGAAGACCCCCGCCCCCGTCGTGCCGTGCGTGCCGAACTTCCAGAGATAGCCGCCGGCGCCGTTGAACGCCTGGATGCGGTGATTCCCCGTGTCCGCCACCCAGGCAATCCCGGTATCCGCGTCCACCGAGAGGCCCGCCGGCAACTTGAATTTGCCCGACGCGCTCCCGTACTCGCCGATGCTCGCGACAAACGCCCCCGCGGCGTCGAAAATCTGGATCCGATGGTTGTCGGTATCCGCAACCCAGATCCGACCGCCCGGATCCAAAGCGACGCCCTCGGGCCCGCGCAGCTTCCCGTCCGCGGTCCCGCTCTCGCCGAACGTGAACGCCGGGGTCACCGCGCCGCCGGCCGGATCGAAGGTGAACACCCGGATCCGGTCGTTGCCCGTATCGGCCACGGCGAAGCGGTACACCCCCGCCCGCGGATCGCGGCCCATGCCGTACGGCTGCGAGAAGGCGCCCGCCGGACCGTAGGTCGAGACGGGCGTCTCGGCCGCGCGGTCCCAGACCTGCACCCGGTTGTTGCGCGTATCCAGCACGAACACAAACGCGTCGGTCAGGAACACCCGCGTGGGCCAGTAGCACTGCCCCGCACCTGTCCCGAACCCGCCGAACGCCGAGACCGGAATGCCCTGCGGCGTCAACGGCCCCACCGGATCCCGGGCGTCCAGGCCGAACAAGACGCACCATCCGTCGGGCACCGAGTCGCCGTTCGCGTCCGGCGCCTGCCCCGGTTCGTTGGGGTAGCGCAGCACACGGTTCACCAGCCACGAACCGAAGTCGTGCGCTTCCCAGGCCGTGTTCTCGAGTTCGTACAATCCGGAATCGCCGTAGGCCACGGCCGACTCGTAGGACGCGCCGTCCCAGGCCCGCACGTACGTGCGCTGCAGGACCGTGGTCACCGTCAGATCGTGCATGAACACCTGCTCGAACAGCCCCTCGTCCGGATCCGCCGCATACCCGGCCCCGAAGCGGCCGTACGTCACGCCGGAGGGATACGCCGCCAGCAACAGGTCGTCGCCCGTGGCCCGGCCGTCCGCGCGCGGCGGATCGATCGCGCCGTCCGGACCCGCCCAGATCAACTGCAACAGGGACGAGTCCGCGCTGCCGTCGCCCTGCAGCGGCCGGCCCAGCCAGTTCGTCACGCCCGTGCTCGACTCGGCCCGCAGCGTGGGCCGCACGACATCCAGCGCCACGTGCACGGCGCGGTTTTCTTCGCCGGGATAGTTGCCCTGCACGATCACCGCCGCCTCGTGCGACCCCATTTCCAGCGCGCCGGACGCATTCAACGTCAGCACCACCGGTGCGGCCTCGCCGCTCAGCGTCGTGTCCATGGGCGACACGTCCAGCCACGGCACGTCCGCCTGCAGCTCCGCGATCACGAGGTTGCGCAGGACGTCCTGCCAGATCCCGCGCGCCCGCCATTCCGCCCCGCCGCGGTTGCCGGTCCAAACGTACACGGCCCCTACCGCGTTACTGGAGGTTACCGCCCGGCGCGTCAGCTTGACCGCGCCGTCCTCCGTCACGAAATAAGCCGCTGTGTCCAGGTTCGTGTCCGCGCCGGATACGTCGTAGGCTTGCCCGGCCACCGCCAGCCGGTCGCCCGGATCGAGCGCGACATAGGAGGCGTCGGGCAAGGCGTTGCTCAAGGCCACCGCGCCCGCCGTGCCGGCCCGGTCCAGCGAAGCGATGCCCGCCAGGTCCGCCAGCAGCCGGTTATCGGGACGCGAAACCGGGTTCGGACCCGTCAGGATCAGCTTACCGCCGCGCGCCAGGTGCCGGTCGTACACGTCCGCCTCGCCGGGCAGCAACAGCCGGCCCGCGCCGTCCGGACCCGACACGTCCGCGATCACCAGGTCGCAGCCGAAAACCAGCGCGTCGTCGGACCCGTAGTACGCCGTGGGCACCGCCTCCCAGCCCTCGAACCCGAACAGGCCGGGAATCGGGACGTACACGACCTCGTAGTTGCCGGTCCACGACACCGTCTCCAGGCCCATCCGCTCCAGCAGGCCGGCCAGGCCCTCGAGCTGCGCGCCGTCCGAAATCAGCCCCACGCGCCGTTTGGGCATCTCGACGCACGCGTAGGCGAAAAGGTCTTCCGCGCCGTTGGCGACCGTGAACTCCCGCGTCGCCGGCTGTTTCCACTGCACGGCCGCCGTAATCCGGTTGGTCGAAAACGTCACGTCCGGTTGTTCCACCGTGAAGTCCGCCGTGCCGTCGCCCGCAGCCAGGTCCACCGCGACCGGACCCTGCTTCGCGTGCGCCGCCGGCACCGCCCGCACCTTGAGCGTGCCCGCCGTCGGCAAACCGTCGATCCGGTACGCGCCGTCCGCGCCGGTTTGCACCGCGCCGCCGGCCGCGCCCCAGTATTCCACGCGCGCGCCCGGCACCCCGGCGCCGCCGGTGTCGCGCACCCAACCGGTCACCGAGTGCGCCGCTTCCACCGCCAGGGCGAACTCCAGGTTCCACGGCCCGTGCGCGCCGTCCGTCACGGTCAGCGTAAACGGCACCCGGTTGGTCACCGGGTCCGGCAACTGCACCGTGCAGGCCGCCAGCGCCGCCTTCTCCTCGCCGCTCAAGAGGGTCTCCCACGCCGTCGCGCCGGCCGTAACCGCCGCCACGGGCGACGCCAGCGCGCCGGCCGGATCGGGCAGGAAGGCCGCACCCGCGTTCCGCAGGCGGATGTTGAGATCCACGGTCTCGCCCGGCTCGGCGCAGGCGTCGCCGTCCCCGCCCGAGACCGTGACGCCCGCGTAGACCGGACGCGGCGCGGGCTCCACGAAGAGCGACACCGGCAGGTTCGTTGCCAGTCCCCCGTTTTGGATCACGATCTCCGCCTCGTAGGGGCCGGCGGGCAGGCAGGCCCCGTCGTTGAACGTCACCGTGGCGGTCACCGAGCCGCCCGGCGGAATGTTGGTCGACGACGGCTCCACGGTCAGCCAGAACGCGTCGAACCGCGCCAGCGCCCCCGGCGCATCCAGGTGCCCCCCGGTCGCCACCCGGCCCACGAGGTTCCCGTCCGGCCGCACCCCGTCGAGCAAGGCCTGGATCGCCATCTCGGACGAAGCCCCGGGGGCCTGCGACAACAACAAGGCCAGCACGCCCGCCGCGTGCGGCGCGGCCATGGACGTGCCGCTGATCTTCGCGTAGGCGTTCACCACCACGTCCGTGGCCGCCGCGTTCCAGGTCGGATAGAGACTCAGGATGTCCACGCCCGGCGCGGCCAGGTCCACGCTCGTCCCGCCGTAATTGGAAAAGTCCGCGAGCTGATCGTCGTCGTCCGTCGCCGCCACGGACACGATGTTCGGCAGGTTGTAGCCGGCGGGATACGCCGGGTACCCCTCCATGTCCGACCCGTCGTTCCCCGCCGAACACACCATGATATGGCCCTGCGACCACGCGTTGCTGATGGCCTCGTAAAAGATCCCGCTGAAACTCGATCCGCCGTAGCTGTTGTTGCTGATCCGCACGCCCTGCGCAACCGCGAAACCCAGCGCGTCAATCAGGGCGCTGGTCTCCAGCACCGGGATCGGCGAGCCGCCGAACCCGATGATGTTGACCGACGCCTTGAGCGGCATCACGCGCGCGCCCCAGGCCACGCCCACGATACCCGTGCTGTTGTCGCCCCGGGCCGCGATCGTGCCCGCCACGTGCGAGCCGTGATACACGCCGGACGCGAGGCCCTCGTCGTAATCCGGCGTCGGGTCGCCCTCCGCGTACTGCGCCGTAATCGGTCCCAGCGGGACGAACGCGCCGGCATTGAGCGTCCAGTCCCCCGTACCGTACGCGATCGTGCCGCTTGCCCCGCCCGGCCCCGCCAGGGTGCCGTCCCCGAGATCCTGCAGCGCCAGCGTGCCGCCTGCCCCGTCCCCGGCCGTCACCGTCAGCGAGCCGGGCGCGACCGGCGGCGCCGTCAACACCCCGGCAAACAGCGTGCTCGTGCCGTCGCCCGCGGCGATCACCTCCTCGATCAGCACGCCGAAATCGTAGCCCTGCACGAGCATGCCGGCGAGATCCTCGTGATTCGTCTGCACGCCCGTATCGATCACGGCCACCACCGCCTCTGCGGCGCCGATGGTGCTGTCCCATGCTTCCGTGGCGCCGATATCCGCGCCCCGCGTGCCGCCGGTCTGGCGCCGGTTGCGCAAGGCGTACAGCTCCTCGAACCGGATATCGTTCGGAACGTACGACGGATAATGATAGTAGTTCGGCTCGACGTACAAGACCTCCGGCGCCGCCTGCAGCGCGGCGGCCACGGCCGGCAGCGAGGCGTACCGGGGCGTGCGCACCAGCGCGGCCGGCACCAGGTCGAAGCGGCGCACCTCGCTCAGGCCCGCCGCTCCGAGCAGCGCCCGCCCTGCGGCGGCATCCACGTCGTCCCGGAACCGCACCAGCAGCTCGTCCGGCGCGTAATCCCCCTTGTCCAGCGCCGCCCAGTCCGTGCCGCCGCCCGGCGGCGTACCCGTAAAGCCCTCCGGGATGCCTTCCTTAAAACGCACCGCCATTTCCACGTAGCCGTCGTTCGGAATGCCCTTGCTCAACGTCAGCGGCCGCGTCGTCTCCATGCCCTCGTCCACCGTGATCCCCTCGAAGGCGTTCGGATCGACCTGCAGCGCCCACGGCGCGACGAAGAACACCAGGCCCGCCACGTCGGCGCCCGCCACGGCCACGGTCTCCGCGCCCGGCGCCCCGTACGGGGCGGGCGGCAGCACGCTCACCGTGTAATCGCCGTCGGTCAGCCCGTAGAGCGCGTAGTCGCCTGCCGCGTCCGACACCGCCGAGGCGGCCAGGGCGCCGTCCCGGTGCGCCCGCACGACCGCGCCCGCCACGGGGTTCGGCGTGCCGAATTCCCGGACCTGCCCGGATATGGCGTACCGCACGGCGGTGGTCACCGAAAAATCAAACGTCCAGGCCTGGCCCCAGAAGTCCGTCACGGACAACGTAAACGGCAGCACCGTGCCCGCCGGCGTACCCGCCACGTCGAACGAGGGATCGGTCGACGACGCCTGCACGGAGCCCGCTTCCGGATACGCCGCGATGTTCGGCCAGGCCGCGTCGCCCGAAATCATCGAGCCCGGGCCGGTTTCGGACAGGATGCCCTCCACGCCGTTCGCGTACCAGCTCCCCGTGTTCCGCAGCACGAGGTTGAACTCGATCGTTTCGCCGGTTTCCGCGTACGGGTCGCCGTCTCCGCCGTAAATCTCCACGGCCTTCAGGTCCAGGACCGGCGCCGGCTGCACGATCAGCCTCACCGGCACGGTCGCGTCCTCGCCGCTCACGTCGTTGCCGTCCACGTGAATCGCCGCGTCGTACGGTCCGCCCGGCCAGCTCAGCGCCGCGCCGCACGCGTCCACCCGGCAGGTCGCCGTCGCCCCGGGCGCCACGGCGCCGGAGGGCGGCGACAAGGCCAGCCAGCCGGCCGGCCCGTCCGCGTAGTCCACCCGGGCGGTATACAGGAACGGCAGGTTCCCGCCGCTGTTGTCGATCAGCAGGTTCTGCGAGACGCAGTCGTCCGACCGTTCGAACACCGTAAACAGCAGGCTGGTCGGGTTGAGCGTACCGAAGGCCTGGCCGAGCCCGAAATTCCGGGTCGCGGTGCCCGGCGGCACCGTTACGTACGGGCTCGGCGAATACTGGCCCGGTTTCAGCGCCCGCACGGCATACGTCACGCCCGGCACGAGCCCGTGCAGGCTGTAGGTCCCGTCGGCCGCGGTAACGGCCGCCACCGGGTCCTGCCCGTCCGCCTGTCCTTGGATCCAGGCATCGGCAATCGGCGCGCCGCAGAACCGGTTGCTGACCAGGCCCGTCAGGGAGTCGCGTGCGGTGATCTCGATACTGACGACGTCTTCCCACGGACCCGCGCCCGCCGCGGCGGCGGTATGGAAGAAGTCGGCCACCGTGCCCAACGGCACGTCCGGCGCGACGTCTGCGCGCAGCTGCGTGCCGCTCGAGGCGTCTTCCGCCGCGGCCAGGTCGCCGTACGCCACGACGACGGTCTCCGCCGGCAGGTCCACGCCCTCGACGGGAGAGGTGACCTCCGCCTGCACCTGCGTGTACACCCGGGCGCCGTCGTAATGCGCCGCCGTGAGTTCGAGATAAAACGACTCGCCCGGCTCGGCATACCCGTCTGCGTCGTTCAATGGATTCAACCCTTCCAGGTCCCGCACCGCCCAGGTCACGATGCGCACGCCGTCGGGCACCAGCTCGCTGACCCGGAAGTTATCCACAACCCAGCCGGCGTAGGATACCGTGTCGTCGGTATTGAGGCGGAAACGCACCCGGATCGACCGGTTGCTGTAACAGAGCAGGTCGATGGAAACGTGCCGCCATCCGTCGGAATCGCCGGTCACCGCCGTGGCGTTTCCGAACACCCCGGCGTTCGAAACCACGTTGTACCAGCCCGACCCGTCGTTGATCTCCACGAAGCCGAGATCCGCGTCTTTCTCGATCTCGTACCAGGTATCGAAAGTAATCCGCGGCCGGCAGCCCACGGCCAGCGCCGGGCTTTGCAGCCACCCGTTGGCGCCGTGCGTATAGCGGTCGGACAGGCGCGTCGCCCAGGCCTTGTCGCCGAACGGCGCGTCCGGCGGCCCGTAGGTCGGCACGCCGTACTCCCAGCAGTCGTTCAATCCGCCGTGCGTCCAGCCGAGCTCGCCGTCTTCGAAATCCGTGTCGTACACCGTCCACCGGTAACGGGTCACGACGGCCAGGTAATCCGCCTCCGCCGTCGAGCCGACGTTCGTCGGCAGCGATCCCTCGTTGCCCGCCCGGTCCCGCGAGAACAGCGCCGCCCGGTAGGCCGTGCGCGGCACCAGCCCCGTGACCGTCACGCTGTGCGGATAACGGCCGGAGCCGTCCGGCGTCGACACCAGGCCCGAGGCCCCGCTGCGCGGCACCCCGGCCAGGCCCGTCGGCGGGATGTTCGTCACCAGCGCCGCCGACCCGTCGGCCGGCTCGTCCGTCGTCCACACCAGGACCGCCCCGTTGTCCCAGACCTCCACAACCTCGGCGCCGGCCAGCTCCGGCGGCACGCAGTCCACGGCCGCCGTATCGCGCCGCAGCACGTTCACCCCGCCCGCCCCGTCGTCCGCGTCGATGTAGGTCACCTCGATCAGGCCGCCGTTCGTCACCTGCAGCAGCCCGTCCGCCGCCGCCGGCGCGCCTCCGCGAAGTGCTATCGCGTTCGTCAGCACGCCGGAACCGGGCAGCGTTTCGTGCAGCACCAGCGCCTGCTCGTCCCGCAGCACCGTCCCGCCGGCGTCGGTGTACGAGGCGACCACCACGCTGACCGTCCCCGTCACCTTGAGGTCCCGGTCCTTGAGCTGGACAAACGCCACGTTATAGGCGTTGGAGCGGCAGGAATACACCTCGCGGTCGAACAGGATCTCGCCTGCCGGCGGCATGACGCCGCCCTTATAATTGATGTAACTCGCGCGGTACCCCACCCGGGCGCAGCCGTATTCGATCCACATGTAGCCGCCCTCGCCCCAACCCGGGCCCCACGAGTTGCGCAGGATCCAGCACCCTTCCGTGCCCAGCGTGTCGTCCCAGCCCACCAGGACCACGGCGTGGTTCACGTTGCGCGAGGAGTCGTTGTCGAATACCCCGCCCGTATAGGCCCCGAAATGCGTCGCGTCCACGCCCACGAACACCGGCCCGTAGTCCAGCAGCGCCTGCTTGATCGCGTCCGTGTCGGCCACGCCGTCGTCCGCGCCGACGTAGGCCCACCCGTCGAGGACGTACAGGCGCGGATACGGGCCCGCGCACGGCACGTCCGCCGCTTCGTACGGAAAATCGGTCTCCAGCGCCGCGCCCACCTCCCCGTCGGCCGCCGGCGTGTCGTAGAAATACGGATGCGCCTCCCAGCCGCCCGAACAGCCGAAATACATCTCCGCGCACGACACCAGGAGCTGCTCCGAGAGGTCCTCTTCCTGGCCGTCGGTAATCCGGATGTTGCTTTCCAGGCAGCCCACCGTCGCGAACGCCCAGCAGCTCCCGCAGCTCGCCTGGTTGCGGATCGGCGTCAGCCCCCCGCTTTCCTCGCGCCAGTCGAATTGCTCGGGCAAGGCCGGCGCCCGCAGGCCGCGCTGCACCGGCGCGCGCGGCGCCGCCTCGAAAAACTCGGGGGGCGCGGGAATATACCCGCACAGTTCTTCGAGCGAATACTCGAGGGCGGGCGTGTACCCGACCGTGTAGGAATAGCCCTCGCGCGCGACGTCGGCCCGGATCGCCTCGATCCGCTCGAGGATCTCGGCCGACGGTTCAGCCCCTGCATCCGCCCACACAAACGCCGGAAGGCAGATCCCGACCAGGAGAACCGTTAACACCGCAACCCGACTCATGCCCCGCAGTATAGCTTGGCCCCGCCCGCGATCACAACAGAAAAAGGAAAGCCCGCCGCACAAACGCCGTTGACGCTCCCCGCCCCATCTGTTACACCCGGTCGGCGAAAAACGAGACAGCGCAACGTGCGGCCCGCCGCCGCGTGCCGCGCCCGGAACGATGATACGCAGCCCGTTTCATGAAAAACTGCGCAGCGCCCGCAACGAGGGGCGCCGGCTCGTCGTGCCGCTGGTCGGCTTTCCCGGCCTGAATATGACCGGCTGCACGATCAAGCTGGCCCAGCAGAACTACGGGGAGCACTACCGCGTGATCAAGGCCATCGCGGACGCCTTCGAACCCGACGTCATCTTCCCGCTCATGGACCTCGCGGTCGAAGCCAACGCACTGGGCCGCTACACGGTGTTCCCCCAGGCCGAATCGGCCACCGTCGTCAAGGATACCTTCTCGCTGGACGAGCTGACCCAGCGCGAACAGGTTAACGTCGCCTTCGATACACGCCTCATGGGCTACGTCGAAACCATGAAGCTCATGTGCATCGGGCTGCCGGAAGAGATTCTGAAAGGGGCCTACGTCACCGGCCCTTATTCCCTGGCCGCGCTGATGATGGGCGCCGACGAGGCGGCCATGGCCACCGTGCTCTCTCCCGACGTGCTCCACACCGTCTGCGAATTTACCACCGAACGCATCCAGAAATACGTGCGCCTGCTCATTGCCGCGGGCACCCAGGTGATCTGCATTCTGGAACCCAGCGCCGTCATGCTCGGGCCGGACCAGTTCAAGGCGTTTTCCGCCGACTACGTGAACCACATCATCGAAAGCTGCAAGTTCACCGGCGTCGCCACGGTGTACCATACCTGCGGCAACACGATGCACCTCGCCGGCAAGATGGTGGACGCCGGCGTCAATGCCGTCAGTCTCGATTCGGCGGAAGCCGGCGTCGATTTGCCGGCCGTGGCCGGAAACGTGCCGGAGCATGTCGTGGTCATGGGCAATATCAACCCCACCGGCGCCATCCTGACCGGCAAGCCGCCCGATGTCGAGGGGCGCGTTTCCGACCTGCTCAAACGCATGGCGCCCTACCCCAACTTCGTGCTCAGCACGGGCTGCGACCTGCCCCAGGAAACCCCGCTGGAAAACATTCACGCCTTCATGCGCGCCGGCCGGCGCTACCGCCTGCGCTGACCCGCCGGCACACCGCCATGCCGTTCTACGAATACAAGGTCCGGGAGGGAACGCGGGGCTGCCCGAAATGCGCCCCGGGGTTCACCGAGCTGCAGCGCCTGGCGGACCCGCCGCTGAAAACCTGTCCCCGCTGCGGCGCGCCCGTGGCCAGGCAGATCTCCGCGCCCGCTATCGGCCGCTCGAAGAGCGGGTTCGACGACCGCGCCAAAGCCGCGGGCTTCCACAAACTCGAACGCCGCGGCAAGGGCGAGTACGAGAAGAAATACTAATACTCGATCCCCGGCCGCGCTGTCACGCCCGCGTCAAAGTAATGCTTCACCGCGCGCATGTCGGTGACCAGGTCCGCCTTCTCCAGCAGCGCCGCCCCCGCGCCGCGCCCGGTCAAGACCAGTTCCACCGCCTCGGGCTTCCGGTCGATCAAGGCGGTCAGCCGCTCCGCCGGAAACAGCCCCAGCCGCGCGGCCGTCACCGCCTCGTCCAGAATCACCAGGTCGTAAGCGCCCCCCGCCAGGGCCGCTTCCGCCGCGTCCAGCCCGGCTTGCGCCGCCCGCACGTCTTCCGCCGCGGGCGCGCCGCGAATGAAAACGCCGCGCCCGTACGTCCGCACCGTGACCGCCTCGCCGAAACGCGCCAGCCCGGCGACCTCGCTGCACGGCCGGCCTTTCAGGAACTGCC
>JAFGIZ010000186.1 GCA_016929365.1 Lentisphaerota bacterium | reverse complement strand
GGGCGTCACGCCCTTGTGAACCAGCGCGGTGAACCCGCCGATGAAGTCGACCCCCACGTCGCGGGCCGCGCCGTCCATGGCCTCCGCGACTTTCAGGGCGGCCGCGGCGGTTCGTCCTTCCAGGAGATGGCTGACCGGTGACACGGCGAGGCGCTTGTTGACCACCGGCAGGCCGTAACGCGTGGAGAGGGCGTCGCAGGCGCCGACGAGGTCCGCCGCGACGCGGCGGATCTTCCCGCCCACGGCGTCCGCCATGCCGGCCGGCGTGTCCCGCGCGCAGTCCCGCAGGCTGATGCCCATCGTGACGGTGCGGACGTCCAGGTTTTCCTCCTGCAGCATGCGGACGGTGGACAGGATTTCTCCGGTGCGCAGCATGGTCAGGCTCCCCGGTCGAGCAGTCGGCTGATGGCACCGACCTCGTTCGTGGCGCGGAAGATGTTTTCGTGTTGAATGCCGGCCGCGAGCGCGAACGGCGCGACGGCCGCCTGGAGGCCCGACTGGAGTGTTTCAATGGAGGCGGCAGCCGGCACCGTGATCTCGCCGATGTACGTGATGCTGCGGCCCTCCCGTACGACGTCCCAGTCTTCCACGTTGACCCCGTACGCCGCGAGACAGGTCATGACGGCTTTCAGGATGCCCGGCCGGTCCTCGCCGGCGATGGTCACGATGAAGCGTTCGCCGGCGACCGTCGGACGTGTATCGTGCGAAGCGGAAATCGGCCGGACGGACAGGACGGCGTGATCGTCGGCGAAGCGGCCGGCGACGGCGCGGCGGACCGTTTCGGCCTCGCAGGGGTCCGCGAACGTCGTGGTCAGGATGACCGTAAAAAACCCCTCCAGGACCGTCTGGCTGATGCCGTCGATGTTGGCGCCCAGGTCGGTCAATGCCGTGGTAATGTCCCGCAGGATGCCGACGCGGTCGGGGATCAGTACGGAAACGAGGTAACGGTTGGCCTTCATGGCGATGCGTATCCATAGCACGGCAGCCGTTCCAGTGCGAGCGGGAAAGATGCGACTTCCCGGTTGCTGAACGGCGCCGTCCTGGGATAGGCTTTTGGGCCGAAACGCGAAACCGCGGAAAGGAATGTTTATGCAGACGCGTGCCATAGTATTCCCCGGGCCCAACCGGGCTGTTCTGGACGAGATTCCCCTGCCCGATCCGGAGACGGAGGATGTTGTTGTCGAGTTGGAGATGTCGGGGGTCAGCGTCGGAACGGAGCGCTGGGCGTACAAGGGGCTGCGCCCCGAGATAACGTTTCCCAACGTGCCGGGCTACATGGGGATCGGGCGCGTGGTCGAGGCGGGGAAACAGGCGGCGGCACGCGGGTTCAGGGACGGGATGCGCGTGAACTTTTTCAGCGCCCGCATGGTGCCGCCGTACGACGGGAGCTGGATGGCGGCGCATCTGGCGCGGGCCGTGGTGCGCACGGCGGAGCCGCCGCCCCCGGGCAGTTTTGACGTGCACCGCATCCTGCCGGTTCCCGAAGGGTTGAGGCCGGAGGGCGCGAGCCTGACCGGCCTGTGCGGCGTGGCGCTGCGGGGCATCGAGATGGCGGTGATTCCCGTCGGCGCCCGTGTGCTGGTGGTGGGGCTCGGTATCCTCGGCCAGTACGCCGCGCAGGTCTGCCGGATCAAGGGCGCGCGGGTCTGCGCCGCCGACGTGGACGGCGCGCGCCTCGAGCTGGCGGCGAAGCTGGGCGCGGAATGGACCGTCAATCCGGCCGCGGAGGACATGCCGGCCCGGGCCGCGGCGCTGGCGCCCGGCGGCTTCGATATCATTATCGATACGTCGAGCAAGCCCGAGGTGGTGAACACGCTGTTCCCGCTGCTGGCGTTGCGCGGCCGGTTCGTTTTCCAGGGCTGGTATCCGCCGCCTTCGTCGCTCGACCTGCACGCGATCCAGAACCGCCTGGCAACCTGTTATTTTCCCAGCGCCCACAACGACGCCGCGGTAGCCGCGGCCATGCAGTGGACGGCCGACGGGCGGTTGAACACCGAGGCGCTGATCACGCACCGCCCGCGCCCGGAGGAGGCGCCGGAGATATACCGCATGATCGACGAGAATCGAGAGCCGTTTCTCGGCGTCGTGTTCGACTGGCGGCCGGCCTGAGCGGGGCGATACGGAGAGGAGAACGCCATGGGGACGACATTGGTTACGGGAGCGAGCGGGCTGATCGGGGGGGCGCTGGCGCGGGCGCTGGCCGGGACGCGGGACGTGGTCGGGTTGAGCCGAAACCCGCCTGCGGCGGACATCCCCTGGGTGCGCGGGGAGTTTCACGCGTTCGAGGACCTGCGCGCGTTGGACCGCTACACGATTGACGCCGTCGTACACCTGGCGGCGGTGACGGGCGGCTGCAGCGAGCGGGACGGCATCCGGGTCAACGGCGAGGGCACGCGCGGCCTGATGCGCTACCTGATCGACCGCGGCTGCCGGAAGGCGGTCGTGGCCAGTTCGATTGCGGCGGTGGGGTTCCAGAACACGGCCTTCCGCCCGCTGCAGCTACCCATTCCCGACGAACACCC
The DNA here is from genome assembly GCA_016929365.1 of Lentisphaerota bacterium. Taxonomy (GTDB): domain Bacteria; phylum Verrucomicrobiota; class Kiritimatiellia; order UBA8416; family JAFGIZ01; genus JAFGIZ01. The sequence goes on along the minus strand of JAFGIZ010000186.1, from coordinate 1,045 downwards.
GTGTCTCGACCGGGAGGCGTACGGCCTGTCCAAGTACATCATGGAAGAGTTGCTGAAGTACCTTGTGCGCCGGCACCCGGACGTGGACGTGCAGGCCCTGCGCCTGGCGGTGGTGACGGAGGACGAGAAGCCCATACCCCGCGTGGGGGTGTGCCCGTTGCGCGAGTGGGCCCTGGGCGGGATGACGTATCTTCCGCTCAGCGAGGCCGTGCGCGCGTTCACGCTGGCGCTGGACGCGCCGCCTCAGCCCGGCATGCGCATCATGAACGCGGTCAGCCCCAGGGCCTGGGTTGACGCGCCGGTGGCGGACATTCTGCGCAACTGGTACGGGGACGGCGTGGACGTGAGCCCTTACACGGCCCCGGGGCACGAGCGCGACGCGGTCTTCGCCTGGCAGCGTATCCGCGACGCCATCGGGTTCGAAGCCCGAACCTGAGGCGCCTTGCGGCGCGATCCCGCCGGCGTTGCACCGGACGGCAGGGTGCTCAGATTTCGCGCCATGGTGCCAAAAGAAGGGGCGAATGGCAGGCCTTTCAGCCATTTATTCGCCAGCCTCGCTCACTTCTTCCTTGGATGTTCCTTGCTGGATGTTGGATGTTCAAATCCTATTCGCCTCGCACTCGGAGAATGCCCTCAATAGCCTCAGGCATCAACTTCTGAACGATACCAACATTTTTAATGAAAACATAATGGTAGGGCATGGCATATCAATGTATAATGTGAAGATGTGAGCCCTGCCCCTTGTGGAGAAGGGGCATTTCTGGGCTGTCGAGGACTACTTTATGCAGGCGGGGACAGATCGCAGTATCTGTTGCCGCCCGTGCTGAAGGAGGAGGAGTGTGATGATTAACGACTGCACAAAAGAAGACGTAGCACTGAAGAGAACCACGCTGATCGCAATGGTGGTTGGCATATCCCTCGGCGCTTATGCCGGAGGTGCTTCCGAAGATGTACGCCGGGCCGTGGAAAGCAGATTCCCCGGTGCCGTTATCCAAGAAACTGAACAAGAGGTGTGGCAGGGGCAGCGGGTCACGGAGGTCGAGCT
>JAFGIZ010000185.1 GCA_016929365.1 Lentisphaerota bacterium | reverse complement strand
TGCCGGAATCGGTGCATCTGTGCGCCTTTCCGGAAGCGGAAGGCAGCCGGCGCGACCCGGCGCTGGAAGAGGCGATGGCCGCGGTGCAGACGGTGGTGCGGCTGGGGCGGCAATTGCGCGCCGAGCACGAGTTGAAGGTGCGGCAGCCGCTGTCGCGTCTGCATGTCGTAACCGCGGACGCGGAGGCACGGGACCGGGTGGCGGGTCTGCGCGAGATCGTACTGGAAGAGCTGAACGTCAAGGAGCTGCTTCTCGGTGCGGATGAGACGGAGTTGGCGGATCTGCGGGCGAAGCCGAACTACCGGCGGCTCGGGCCGCGGTGCGGGGCGGCGATGCGGCAGGTGGCGTCCGCCATCGGCGAGATGCCGGCGGCGGCCGCGGCCCGCCTGGCGGCAGGGGGCGGGGGGGCGGTGGAGGTGGACGGCCGCCGGATCGAGCTCGAACCGGACGACGTGGTGATCGAACGGACGCCGAAGCCCGGATTCGTCGCGGCGACCGAGGGGCCGCTGCTCGTGGCCCTGGATACGACCCTGACGGATGCGTTGCGCCTGGAGGGACTTGCGCGGGAGGAGATCAACCGGATCCAGAACCGGCGCAAGGCGTTGGGGCTGGAGCTGACGCAGCGGATCCGGATCGAGTACGGGGACGATACGGACGCGGAAGTGCGGCGCGTGCACGAGGCGCACCGGGCGACGATCGATACGGAGACGCTGTGCGTAGGCACGGCGTATGCGGCGCCGGGAGGAGAAGCGGCGGGCTGGGAGGTCGCGGACCTCAACGGGCACCGGGTGGCGTTCCGTATCATACCGGCCCGCGGGTAAAGGGCGTGCCGCGCGGCAGCGGCGGCAGTCCGAACCAGGCGGCGACCGAGGCGGCTGCGTCATAGAAACCGCGGCGGACACCCAGGGAACGGCCGTCGCTTCCGGCGTGGTGCACCAGCAGGGGTACGTATTCGCGCGTGTGATCGGTGCCCCGGAAGGTGGGGTCGTTTCCGTGATCCGCCGTAACGATGAGCAGGTCGTCCGGTGTGAGGCGCGTGATCAGGGCGCCGAGGAACCGGTCGGCTTGTTCGAGGGCATTCGCGTAGCCGCGGGGGTCGCGGCGGTGCCCGTAGAGCATGTCGAAGTCGATCAGGTTGCCGAATACGAAGCCGGAGCCCTGAGCGGCCCATTCGAGCAGGGCCGCCTCGGCCCCGGGGTTGTTTTCGACGTGGCAGGCGCGGTCGATGCCGCGGTGGGCGAACACGTCGTCGAGTTTTCCGACGGTCGTCGTCGGTACGCCGGCTTGCTGCAGGCGGTCGAGCAGCGTCGGTTCGGGCGGCGGCATGGCGTAGTCGCGGCGGTTTTCGGTGCGCGTGAAAGCGCCGGCGCGGGGGCCCGTGAAGGGGCGGGCGATAACGCGGCCAATATTGTAGGGGTTGCAGAGTTCGCGCGCAACAGTGCAGGCCCGGTACAGTTCCTGAAGGGGCACGGTCTCTTCGTGGGCTGCGAGCTGAAAGACCGAATCGGCGCTGGTATAGACGATCCAGCGTCCGGTGCGGCGATGTGCCTCGCCGAGCTCCTGGATAATGGCGGTGCCGCTGGCGGCCTTGTTGCCGAGGATGCCGCGGCCGGTGCGTTCGGCAAACGTGCGGATCAGCGGATCGGGAAAGGACGGCGCTTGGGGCGGAAAGACGCGGAACCCCTTTTCGAGCAGCAGGCCGGCGAGTTCCCAGTGGCCGGTCGTGGTGTCTTTTCCGACGGAGACCTCCTGGAGAGCTCCGAAGTCGCCGCGGGGCCGGGCGGCGGCGGGCACGCCGGGAATGGGCAGACCGCCGGGCAGGAGGGCGGGAATATGGCCGAGTCCGAGGCCGGCCATGACGGGGAGGCGGAGACCGCCGACGGCCTCGCCGATATGGGCCAGGGTGTTGGCGCCGGTATCGCCGTAGACGCCGGCGTCGGGCGCGGCGCCGATGCCGACCGAATCCAGGACGATAAGCAGCGCGCGGCTCACGGGAGGGGGTCAGCCCGGCGGAGCGCCGTCGTCAGGCGGTATATCGCCGTCGTCCTGCGGCGGGGCAAGATAGTCTTCGAGGTTCGCCTGCTCCAGGGCGTAGAGGCGCCAGTCGTCGAAGAGCAGGGCGGAGCGGTAGCGGTCGATAGCGGCGATCAATTCGGGCTTCAGGAGAGTGCGTTCCGCGATGTCACCGGGTTCGCGCTGTATAACGTGCACCAGGAGCCAGCCGTTTTCGACCGGCAGGGGCTCGCTGGTCTCGCCGGTTTGCAGTTCGGTAACGGTCTGGATGAGCGCGTCGGAATAGGGCATGTCGGTCTCATGTTCCAGGGTGCCGTACACGCTGAACTGGCGGGCGGTGACGACCGTCCAGCCCTGGGCGGCGGCGGCTTCGGGGAAGGACGCCCCTGCCTGCATGGCGGACAGGATATCGGCACGATCCGTCTCCACGCGCGCGCGGCGCGCCTTATCCAGTGCTTCGGCTTCGGCCAGTTCTCGCACGTCGGCGACGACCTCGTCGAGGTCGGGGTCGCGGGGCGGAACACGGTCATGGGCCGCCAGGACGTAGACATTGTCCGTTCCCGTTACGGCGTCGCTGAAGTACGCCTCGGGGTCGGCGGCTTCGAGGGCAAAGGCGGCCCGGTTAAAGGTCTGGTCGACGCGGAGCCCGGGGACCGGGCTGTCGACGCTGAAATACTCGCTTGTCCGAAGCGTCAGGTCGAAGCGGGCGACCGCCTGGGTGAGGCTGAGGGCATTGCCGTAACGGTCGGGGGCGAGTGCCATGACGAATTCCGTGGCCTTGTCGCGCGCGGCAAACAGCGCCTTGCGGCGCCGCAGGGTCGCCGTGATCTCGCCACGGACGTCTTCCAGGGGCTGGAAGAGGGTGGCGGCTTCATTGGTGTCCGTGGAGGCGTAGTCCTCGAGATGGGCGTCGTAGTAGTCTTCGATTTCCGTTTCGGACACTTCAGCCGCGGGAAGGAAATTGGTGATGGGGAAAGCCACGTAACGTACGCTGACCTGTTCGGGCAGTGTGAAGGCCTCGCGGTGGCGTTCGAAGGTCTCGGCGAGGTCGTTGGCGTCCAGCGCGATTGCGACGCTGGCCGTGTCGTTGGAAAAGGTGGCATAGGCGAGAGAAAAAACATCGGTGAAGTTGCGCAGGCGGTAGTTGAGCTCGGCGGGCGCAATCCAGGATGCGGCTTCCAGCAGGGCGCGGAGTTTGCGCAGCACGAGGTCCTGGGCCAGGAAGGCCTCGTAGGTGGCGAGGGGGATACCCAGCCGCGAACGGACGATGGCCTGGTAACGGTTCCTGTCGAACATGCCTTCGGTGGCAAAGGCGGGGTCGCGGCGGATCACCTCGGCAACCTCCGCGTCACTGATGGTAATGCCCATACGTTCGGCAAGGTCGAGGGCGGCGATGCGTTCCCATGTTGCCTGCCGGAGCGCGTCCTGTTGCTCCGGGCTCAGGCGGGGGTCGTTCTGCATGCCCAGCTCGAAGAAGCGAGCCGCAAAAAATTCCCGGCGCGAGACATCGCGGTCAAAGACTGTTCCGGCGAGGCCGCGCCGGTCGGGTTCGGCGCTGTCGCAGCCGCTGCGCCCGGCTCCCAGAAAACCGACGAGGACGAGGCTCATGAGTACCGCGAAGACGGCCCACAGGATGCGGTTGTGGATCATGCGGTTGAATTTCGTGATGAGCATGGTCATGATTGCGCCCTTTCGGCGTCCGGGAGCCCCGCCTGTGCGGCTGCCCGTACATTATCCTTCTTGTTGCGCGTGACGGACCCCCGCCGGAAAACGAGGGCCGTCACGCGTTTCGGGGGCCGGCCCCGGCAAGCTGCTGCGGTCTTACGGCCGACTGCGCAGGAAGGGCGTGGGGGTCGGAATATCCGGGCTGGGGCGTCCGCCGGACGGCAAAGCCTGGGGCTGCGCGGGGGGGGGCGGGGGCGGCTCGCCTTGCAGGGACGTGGTCGTCGGGGGTGCCGGGGGCGCCGTGCCGGGTTCTTCGCCGTCTTCTTCGATCTCCGGTTCTTCCTCGGCGGGAGCTTCGGCTTCCCGGGCGGCGGCGGCCACCTGGATGGCGCCTTCCATGTCCTTGCGGTAGTTGATGGCCTCCTGGAGGGTGTTATTGGCGTCCGTGATCAGGATGGTCACGATCAACGCATCTTCGGTTTCGGACGCCTTCTGCCAGATCTTGATGGTGGCCCCGGCGGCCAGCTCGACGATGCGGGGATTCCCCTCGGAGTCGATGACGTCCACGGTGTATTCGCCCTGGATGTTCTTGAGGCGGGCGAAGGTCTTGTCCGTCGAACAGGCTACGGAAAGATAGTCTTCGCCGTCGAGCAGCGGAACGACGAATTCGGGGCCGGTGACCTTGAGGCCGACATCGTCGCACATGATCGCCACGAGGTTCAGGTCCCCTTCGGTCATGGTCTCGAGCCGGAAGGCGGAATCCTCGAGCACTTCGATTCCGGCACAGAGGGTCTGAACGTTGAGGCCGTTGTGTTCGCGGAAGCCGTCCGCAAAGGCGAACGCGAGCTTGCCGTCTTCGAGCAGTACCAGCTTGTTTTCCGGATTCTCGGCGTCCTCGTCGACGGTCAGCCGGGTGGCCGCGCCGACGGAGCAGGTATTGCCTTTCGAGAAGAGGATGTCGAGCGAGGCGTCTTCGCCGGTCTTGAGGCGGGAGCCGTAGGGATAGGCCTTGCCTTCTTCGACCGGTGCAATGTCTTCGGCGCCCGGGGGTTGCACCATGCAGGAACCGTTTACGTTTACAGCCTGGAACAGCGGTTCAAACGGTTCCGCGGGGGCGGCCGCTGCGAGCAGGCCGATACCGATGACGAGCGTCATGATGCGGTGCGAGATTCTCATCTACATCCTCTCCTGGTTGTGCGTCGCTTAGTTAAGGACACGGAGTTACACTCCATGCTGTACAATGCGAGACTAGCGCCGATTGTCGTAAAAAGTCAAGCGATAAGGCCGGAAAAAGGTTTTTGCGTTTCGGAGGATATTATGCTTGAAAAGGGCGGGTGCCTGACCTATAAAAAGGGGTTTATTGTCTTCAATGCGAACGGTGGCTATCGTACGCGTGCCGCTTGAACCTGCCAGCGAGGATATCGTTCATGGGCAAGACATCCAGGAAGTCGGCCAAAACAAAGCAAAAAACGCAGGCAGCCGGGGGGCGTACGGCGTCTGCGGGGACCCGTAAGGCGCCGTCCAAACGGAAGCGCGCGGGCGGGGCGGCGGTGAAGGCCCGGAGCGTGAAGCCGGAGCCGGCCCCGGCGAGCCCGGCGCCGCAGCCTGCCGCGCCCGCGGGGGAGGCAGGCAAGACCCGGGAGGCGCGCAACGAGCAGATCAAGGAGCTGATCAAGCTCGCGGAGGCGCAGGGGTACCTGACCTTCCAGGACATCAACGAGACCATTCCGGACGAGGT
>JAFGIZ010000184.1 GCA_016929365.1 Lentisphaerota bacterium | reverse complement strand
GTTGTGGCGCCCCGGCAACGGCACCCGGAACCGCACGCCGCCGTAGCGGAACCCGCTCTCCAGCCGGCCCACTTCCGGGCGGAACTCCCGCAGCCAGCGCGGCCGGTTCAACGCGTTGATGCAACCCCCCTCGCCGACCTGCGCCGCGAACGTCCGGAACAGCGCCTCGGTCTCCCCGCGGCTGAAATGATCCGCCGCCGCGTTGGTCACCACGCCCCACGTCGGGCGGAAATGCAGAAGCGACCGGTCGCTCTCGTCGGCTTCCACGACCCACGGACCGCGCGCGCCCCCGCAGCGCACGTTGCCCGGCGCCCGGTCGTCCGCCCAGTTCAGCAGCGGCGCCCCGTTCACCACCGTCGGGTCCGCGCCGGTCTGCTCCAGCAGCCACCCGATCATCCCCGTCACCGTGCTCTTGCCCGACGTGCCCGTGACCGCGACACAGCGCCGCCGGTTGGCCATCCGGGCCAGGCGCTCGGCCCGATGCTCGAGCGGGACCCCCGCCGCCCGCGCCCGCAGGACGTCGGGGTTGTCCGGCTCAACCGCCGTGCTGACAATCAACGCCTCCGCGTCCGCCGCCACCCCGCTCCCGTCCTGCGGATACAACGCCACCCCCGCCGCGGCCAGCTGGTCCCAGAGCGCCGCCCCGTCGCCCCGGTCCCGCGCGCGGTCCGACCCGCTGACGCGGTATCCCGCCGCCGCGAGGACCTGCGCCAGCGCGCTCATGCCGCTGCCTCCCACGCCCGCCAGGTGAACCCGCGGCCGCGCCGTCATCCCCTCACTCTGCCGTTCCGGCATGCCAACCTTTCCGCGTTTCGGGCGGCCCCCGCCGCTTTTTTTGGCTCCCCTTTCCGCGCGTCATTATGCATACTGGCCGCCATGAGCACACGTCTTTGTTGCCTGGCGCTCCTCTGCGCCGCCCCCTTCGCGGCGCAGGCCGGCGATCCCGGCCCCACCTACGTCATTCCCGTGCGCGATATGATCGAACGCGGCCTCGTCTACGTTATCCGCCGCGGGGTCTCCGAGGCCGAGGCGGACGGGGCCGGCGCGATCGTGTTCGACATGAACACGCCCGGCGGCCGGCTCGACGCCACCGAAGAGATTATCCGCATCATCACCGGGATCGATGCCGTGACCTATACCTACGTCAACCCCAACGCCATCTCCGCCGGGGCCATTATCGCCTTCGCCACCGACCATATCTACATGTCCCCCAACGGCCGGATCGGCGACGCCATGCCCGTCATGATGTCCCCGATCCCCATGGGCGGCGCCCAGGAAATACCCGAAGGCCTCAAGGAAAAAGCCGTCTCGCCGACCGCGGCCCTGATTCGCTCGGCCGCCCAGCGCAAGGGCCACGATCCCGAGCTCGCCGAGGCCATGGTCCGCCCCGAGATCGAATACGCCGTCGGCGACACGGTGATATCCCCCGCCGGCCGGCTGCTCACCCTCACCAGCACGGAAGCCGCGCAACCCGTGGGCGAGGCGGGACGGCCGCTCCTTTCCGAGGGCACCGTGGAGAACCTCGACGCCCTGCTCGAACGCATCGGCCGCGCCGGCACGCGCCGCGTGACCGTCCGGGTCACGCCGGCCGAAAGCGTCGCCCGCATCATCGAAGGCTTCCCGATGTCCGGCATCCTGCTCGCCCTCGGCCTGCTCGGGCTCTATATCGAGTTCAAGACCCCGGGCTTCGGCGTCCCCGGCATCGCCGGCATCCTGCTGCTCGCCGTCTGGTTCTGGGGCCATAACGTCGCCGGCCTCGCCGGGGTAAGCGAGATCCTCCTTTTCCTGGTCGGCGCGATCCTGCTCGGCGTGGAGATTTTTGTCATCCCCGGTTTCGGCGTGGTCGGCCTGACCGGCCTGGGCTGCATGTTCGCCGCCGTGCTGATGGCGATGATCCAGCACTATCCCGGCACGCCCTGGTACCTCCCTCCCGCGCAACAGGTCCAGACCTCGATCCGCAATACGGGCCTCTCCCTCGTCCTCGTTTTTGCCGCGGGCGCGCTGCTCAGCCGCCTGCTGCCGCGGACCCGCGCCTTCCACCGGCTCGCCCTGGCCGGCGCCGTCGGGCGCGCCGAGGGCTACCAGGCCTCGCCGGACACCTCCCCTCTCGTCGGGCGCTCGGGCCGCGCGGCCACCCCACTGCGCCCGGCCGGCATCGGCCGGTTCGGCGACGAACGCCTGAATGTCGTCGCCCGGGGTCAGTTCATCGAAAAGGATACGCCGATTCGGATTGTGGAAACGCACGGGAACCGTATCATCGTGGAGGCAACGGTATGAGCTTCGCGGTCCAGCTGTTCATCATTCTCCTGGCGTCAGGGCTGTTTCTGCTCGGCGCCGAGATTTTCGTGCCCGGAGGCGTCCTGGGCGTCATCGGCGGGGCGGCTATTCTCGCCGCCGTGATTACCGGCTTCAGCGCCTTCGGCCCCGCGGCAGGCGGCTACATCGCGTTTGCGGTGCTCATCCTCATGGCCGCCGCCATCGTGGTCTGGATACGCGTCTTTCCCGCCTCGCCGTTCGGACGCCGCATGAGCGTCCGCTCCGACCTTAAGACCTCCAAGGGCACGCAGGACGGGTTGGCCGGCCTGCTGGGGAAAACGGGTCAAACCCTTTCCGCCCTGCGCCCGGGCGGCTTCGCGCTGCTTGACGGCAGGCGGGTGGATGTCGTAACAGAAGGGGGAATGATCGACAAAGGCGAAGCCGTCGTGGTCGCGCGCGTGGAAGGCAACCGCGTCGTCGTTCGGCGTTCGCCCGCCGCGGAACCGCATACGGATCAGGCTGTCTAACATAAGGAGACTAACATGCCCTTCATCGTCATTCTGTTCGCCATTGCCGGTATCCTGATCATTTCCCTGATCGGGATTTTCTTCTACTTTCTCGGCGTCTGGATCCGCGCCCTCATGTCGGGCGCGCGGGTCTCGATCCTCTCGCTGGTGGGCATGAAGCTGCGGCGCGTGCCGCCCGCCCTGATCGTGGACGCCCGCATCCGGCTCATCAAGGCCGGCCTGAACCTCGATACCGACCAGATGGAGGCGCATTTTCTCGCCGGCGGCGACGTCATCAACG
>JAFGIZ010000183.1 GCA_016929365.1 Lentisphaerota bacterium | reverse complement strand
GTCAACAGCGCGCCCGAAATGCCGGGCGCCACGGCCGAGAGCATGGCCGAGCCGGTCACCGCCATCCCCCCGAACGCGTCCATGACGCCCCAGACCGTTCCCAGCAGTCCGAGGAAGGGCGCGCTCGTGGCGGCGGTCGCCAGGAGTCCCATATTGTTTTCGAGCAGGAGCGACTGATCCGCCACGACCCGTTCGGCGACGTTGCGCACTCCCGCCGTATACACTTCGCTGAGCTGCGCCGCGGGCCGCCCCATGGCCCCCATGAAGAGATCCTCGGGATCGACGCCGCGCGCCTCCAGCGTGGAGCCCAGCGCCATGCAGGTCTTTTCGTAGACCGTGTAGAGGGGGGAATGCCCGAAACGCTGCCGCTTGAGAAACAGGCCCGCGGGATGGGCCTCCTGGCGGTATAACTCCAGAAAACGCTGCGATTCGCGCCGCGCCAGGGCCAGCTCGCGGAGCTTGGTCAGCATAATGGTCCAGGCGAAAATCGATCCCACGAACAAGAGCACCACGATGCACTTGCCCGCCGGGTTGGATTGCCGCAACGCGTACAGCGCGCCGGCCAGCGGAAACGATGCCAGGGCGTTGATCATAAGGCAGAACCAGTCTAGAACGCGCCCCGCAGCGTGTCAACGCCGCGCCGCGCGGACACAAAAAAAGGAAATGACGGCGGCGGCCGTAGCCGCGCCGTCATTTCCCGTTGATTCCGGAGGGCGCCGGAGCGCCCTCCGAAGCGTTGTTACTTCTTTTTCTTGGCGGCCTTCTTCTTGGCCGTCTTTTTCTTCGCTGTCTTTTTCTTGGCGGCCTTCTTCTTGGCCGTCTTCTTCTTGGCTGCCTTCTTCTTCGCCACGGGACTCACCTCCTTCACTCTCGGAGCGCCGCTCGCGAGTTGGTTGGCATGCCGCGTCGGCTTCTTGCGTTGCCGGGCAACGCGAAACGTTCACGACACCCGAAGCACGCTTGCCCGACAAGCTGCTTCGTATTCTGCCGCAACCTTAACGAGCGCAAGCGGCAACGTCAACGCATCGCGCGCAAAAAAAACACAACAAAAGTCTATGCCTACTTTGTTATGCAAAAGAGCCGAAGGGCCTTTAACGACGTTTCGGTGGTTGATGCAGGCACGTTCCATGCGCCGCATGCGCCGCTTCCATCCACGCTTCGGCGAAGGTGGGATGACAATGAATGGTGCGGCCGACTTCCTCGGCGGTCAGCTCCTGGCGCACGGCGAGTGCCGCTTCGGCGATGAGCTCGGTCGCGTGCGCGCCGACGGCGTGCGCGCCGAGCAGCTGATCGGTTTCCGCGTCGGCGATCCATTTCACGAAGCCCTCCGTCTCATCCGCGGCGAGCGCCTTGCCCAGTCCGGCGAACGCAAAGAGGCCGGTCCGCACGGAGCGGCCCGCCTGACGTACGGCGGCTTCGGTGAGGCCGACGCTGCCGATTTCGGGCGCGGTAAACACGCAGGCGGGCACGAGTGTCTCCGCCGCCGCGCGCGCGCCGCGCACGGCATTCTCGGCGGCGGTGACGCCCTGCGAGGTGGCGGCGTGCGCGAGCTGCGTGCTGCCGGCGGTCACGTCGCCGACGGCGTACACGCCCGCCGCGGCGGTCGCGCAGGCGGCGTCAATTTCGATAAACCCGTGTTCATCGGCCCGCAGGCCGGCGTTTTCGAGGGCCAAGCCGGCCGTCACGGGCCGCCGCCCCACGGAGACGAGCAGCCGCTCGGCCGAGAGCGTTTCCCGGCCGAAGCGTCCCTGGACGCCGTGTTTCGAAACGGCGACCTGCTCCAGCGGGCTCCCCGTCAGGATCCGGATGTGCAGCGTCTTTTCCATGCTCTTGCGCAGGACGCGCACCGCGTCGCGGTCCAGGCCCGTAAGGATGTCCTCCAGCAGCTCCACGACCGTTACCCGCACGCCGAGACGGGCGGCCAGGCAGGCGAACTCGCAGCCGATCACGCCCCCGCCCAGCACAATCAGGCTCTGCGGCAGGTCGGGCTGATCCAAAAACGCGCGGCTTTCCACGACGTGTTCCGATTCGGGCAGAAAGCCGGGCACGGCGGACACCGACCCCGTGGCGATAATCACGGCGCCGCTGTCGATCTCGTGCGGCGCGCCGGACGCCGGCGCCACGGCAATCCGGTTGCGGGCGGCAAACGACGCCGCCCCGTTGAAGACCGTCACGCCGTGCGCCTTGAGGAGCTGGCCCACGCCGCCGCGCAGCTTGGCGACGACGTCGTTCTTGCGCTTCCACATGACGCCGTAGTCGAACCCGACATCCGCCGCGCGCAGCCCGAGCGCGTCGCCGTGGGCGGCCTGGTGAAACCGTTCGGCCGAGGCGATCAGCGATTTCGTCGGAATGCAGCCCCAGTTCAGACAGGTTCCGCCCAGCACCTCTTTTTCGATCAGCGCCGTGCGGGCGCCCAGTTGCGCGGCGCGCAGGGCGGCGGGGTAGCCGCCCGGTCCGGCGCCGATGACCGTTACGTCAAACTTTTCCATAGCTCCACGTCCTCGAGTTTGGCCTTAACCGCGTTTACGAATTGCGCGCCCGTCGTCCCGTCCACAATACGGTGATCGACCGAGAGCGTCAGTTTCATGATCTGCCGCACGACGACGGCACCGTCGCGGACCACGGGAGCCGGCCGCGTGCTGGCCACCGCCAGGATGGCCGCTTCGCCGGGGTTGATAATGGCGTTGAAGTTGTCGACGTCGAACATGCCCATATTGGACACGGTGAACGAGCCGCCCTTCATTTCGTCCGGGAGGAGTTTTCCTTCGCGCGCCTTGCCCGCCAGGATCTGCGCCGCTTCGTGCAGCTCCCCGAGACTGAGCGTTTCGGCGGAGCGGATCACCGGCACGACGAGACCGTCTTCCAGGCCCACCGCGAGGCCGAGGTCGACGCTGCCCCGCCACCGGATCGTGCGGCCGTCGGTCACGCTGTTCACAACGGGAAACTCCGTCAGTGTCAGGACCACGGCTTCCAGGATGAAATCCGTCACCTTGTAGGCGGCGCCCTGTTCCTTGAGTTCAGCCCGGTACCGTAGCAGGTCGGTCATGTCCACGCTCACGGACACGTAGAAATGGGGCGTATCGCGGAAACTCTCGGTCAGGCGCTGTGCGATAATCGTGCGCATCTTGCTCAGCGGCCGCGGGCGTTCCGCGATGGCGCGTCTGACATCGGCCGTCATGATCCGCCCGGAGAGTCCCGTGCCCCTGACGGTGAGGATGTCGATGCCTTCCATGACCGCCAGCCGCTTGGCCGCCGGCGAAATCCGCAAAGCGGCGTAGTGATGCGCTTCCAGGTAGGCCTTCACGTCCCTGACGGTGATGCGGCCGTTCGGCCCGGAACCGGTGATCCGGGCCGGGTCGACGGCCCGGTCGCGGGCCAGGGCCCGGGCCCGCGGCGAGATGAACAGGCGGGACGGCGGCCGGGGCGCCGGCGTTTCCGGCCGGGCCGCCGGCGTCGGGGCGGGCGGCTCGGGCGGCTCGGGCGCCGCCGCGGGCGGCGCGGCGGGCGGCTCGGGCCGGGGTGCCGGCGCGGGTTCGGGTGCGGGTTCGGGTGCGGCCGGCGCGGGTTCGGGTGCGGCGGCGGGCAACGTCTCCGGTATCTTTTCCCCCGGTTTGCCTACGTAGGCAACGACGCTGGAGACAGGAACGGTCCGGCCTTCGCCGACCAGAACCTTGAGCAGCGTCCCGTCGTGAAAGCTCTCGGCCTCCAGCACGGCCTTGTCGGTCTCGATCTCGAAGAGGACTTCTCCCTTGCGGACCGTGTCGCCTTCCTGTTTGTGCCATTTGACAATGGCGGCTTCTTCAACCGTCTGGCCCAGTTTGGGTAAAAGCACTGCTTGTGGCATGATTCGCTCCTTAGCCTAGCCGTTTGATCGCGTCCGCGATGTCGTCCGCGTCCGGGAGAAACGCGTTCTCGAGCACGTGCGATTGCGGCGCGATCCCGTTCCGCGCCCCTACGCGCAGCACGGGCGCATCCAGGTAATCGAACGCCCGCTCCATGATCAGCGATGCAATCTCGGCCGTGAAGCTGCCGATCTGCACCGCCTGGCTGGCCACCACGCAGCGGCCGGTCTTGCGCACCGAGGCCAGGATGGTGTCTTCGTCCAGCGGCACCAGCGACCGGACGTCGATGACCTCGACGTCGGCGACGCCCTGCAGCGTTTCGGCGGCCTTGAGCGCGTCGTGCAGCGCCGGCCCCCAGGTCACGAGCG
>JAFGIZ010000182.1 GCA_016929365.1 Lentisphaerota bacterium | reverse complement strand
GATCCGGTTAACCCTGGAGCAGGAGGGGTACACCGTGGAGACCGCGGCGGACGGCCGCGGTGCGATGGACGCGGTCCGCCGCGACGTACCGGGCATGATTTTTCTCGACCTGAAACTGCCCATGCTGAACGGCGTGGAGGTGTTACGCACCGTCAAGCAGATTGACCCGAACGTGCCCGTGATCGTGTGCAGCGGTTATCTGGAGAGCGACCTGATGAACGAAGCGGTGCGCCTTTCGCCGCTCATGGTGCTGGGCAAACCGGTGAACGGTTCGCAGATCCGCGCCGCGGCCTTGCAGGCGTCGGCGGGCAGTACGGCGGGCGTAGCGGCGGAAGAGGGGGCGTACGGGAAGGCGGCGGGAACATGAAAAGGCCGGCTGTAACGGCGGCGGATACGGGCCGGAGCGCGGGCGAGACAGCCCTGCTGGAGGAATTCACGCAGGCCGGTTTCGAGGGACGCGTCCTCGACCAGATCGGCGACATGGTGACGGTCACGGACCTGAAGGGCCGGATTGTGTACGTCAACCGGGCCGTGGAGCGGGTGCTGGGGTGGTCACGGCAGGAGCTGTTGGGTAAAGCGGTGCAGGTCTACGGGGACGACACGGAAGAGGGCGCGACGCAGGAGGACATCGTGCGCGTGACGCGCGAGCGGGGTGCCTGGCTGGGCGAAGTGATCAACGTGGACCGGCATGGGAATCGGCACGTCGTGGAAGCGCACACGTTCCTGATGCGGAATGAGGCGGGCATGCCGGTGGCCATGTGCGGGGTCGCGCGCGACGTGACGGAGCGGCGGGAGATGGAGCGGCGCCAGCTTTCCATGGAGGCGCAGTTGCGCCAGGCGCAGAAGCTGGAGGCCATCGGCGTCCTGGCGGGTGGGGTGGCGCACGAGATCAATAACCCGATCGCGGGGGTCATGAATTACGCCGAGCTGATCATGGACCGGGTCGACGGGAAGCACGAAATCGGGGATTTTGCCCGCGAGATCAAGCGTGAGACGCAGCGCGTGGCGACAATTGTGTCGAGTCTGCTGGAGTTTGCCGGCCGGGACCGGGGCGTGCGGGAGCCCGCCTCGCTGGCCGAGATCGTGGACGGCGTGCTGACGCTCGTCAGCGCCATCATGCGGCACGACAATATCCGGATCGACGTGGACCTGCCCGCCGATCTGCCCGCCGTGCATTGCCACGCGCAGCAGATGCAGCAGGTGATTATGAACCTGCTGACCAACGCACGGGATGCGTTGAACGAGAAGTTTAAAAACGACGCGGATCAAAAACACATTGTGATCCGGGCGGTGGCGGCGCGGCGCGGCCACCGGGTCCAGGTGACGGTCGAAGACGACGGCCCGGGCATACCGGCGCAGGCGCGGGAGCGGATCTTCGATCCGTTTTACACCACGAAGCCGCAGGGGCAGGGGACGGGGCTGGGGCTGGCCATCAGCCGCAAAATCGTGCAGAATCAGGGCGGTCGCATGTGGTTGGAATCGGAAGAGGGTCTGTACACCCGGTTTTGCATCGAGATACCGACGGCGGCGCAGGCCGCGGAGGAGGCTGAAAGTGAGAGTTAACGCGTGGATCCTGGCGGGCCTGGCGGCATGGCTGTGGATTGGCGGCGAGGCGGGCGCGCAGAGCAGCAAGGTCTCCGTGCGCTACCTGCGGGCGGCGGCGGGCGGATTGCGCGAGCGGGCGACGGTGAGCGTGGAGGGGGTGTATCTGGCCGAACCCGGCCTGGTGGAAGCGCGGGGAACGTACGTCGAGGGTAAGGGATACAGCCGGTTTGCCGTAAAGGACCCCGTTACCGGGGTGGTCTTCGACGATATGTACTGCGGGCAGGGGACATCTGCGTTCGACACGCTGTTGGACACCCTGGAGCCGAAACTCTTTGAATTCTCGGGGTACAAGGACGACGCCGACCGGGACCGGCCGGCCATTTTCGTGGAGCGGGTGCGCTTGATCGGCGATCCGCCCGGTGCGGATCCGGAGGAACCGCGGGAGACGGGGCCGGCCACGTACCGGATCATTGTGACCGACGCGGCGACCAGCAACCGCACGGTGCTGGTCAACGTGCGACCCGGGCGCGCGTACAGTCTGCTCGGCGCCACGCTGGTCCTGGAGAAGGAGGCGCCGGCGCCGCGCGGGGTTGTCGTGCACGGCGGCGGGGAGTAGCGGGCTGTTACCCGAACAGCTCGGTGGACAGGTAGCGTTCGCCGGAGTCCGGCAGAATCACGACGATCGTCTTGTCCGCAAAGCGGGGTTCGCGGGCAATCCGGGCGGCGGCCGCGGCGGCCGCGCCGCACGAGATTCCGGAAAGGATGCCTTCTTCGCGGGCCAGGCGGCGCGCGAAGGCGACGGCTTCGTCGTTGCCGACGCGTTCCACGCGGTCAATGAGCGAGAGGTCCAGGATGTCGGGAATGAAGCCGGCGCCGATGCCCTGGATCTTGTGCGGGCCCGGCCGGATCGATTCGCCGGCCAGCGTTTGCGTAATGACCGGGCTGGCTTCCGGTTCAACGGCCACGGTGAAGAGGGGCCGTTCTGCAACGCGCTTGAAATAGCGTGCGATACCGGTAAGCGTGCCGCCGGTGCCGACGCCGGCGACGAGGACGTCCACGGCGCCGTCGGTGGCGTCCCGGATTTCGACGGCGGTCGTGTTCTCGTGGATGGCGGGGTTGGCCGGGTTCTTGAACTGTTGCGGCATGAAGAAGCGGTCCGGGTGCTCCGCGGCCAGGGCTTCGGCGCGGGCGACGGCCCCGGCCATGCCGCGCTCGGCGGGCGTGAGGATGACCGTCGCGCCGAACGCGGAGAGGATACGGCGGCGCTCGACGCTCATGCTCTCGGGCATGGTGAGCGTGACGGGGTACCCGCGCGCGGCGCCGACGAACGCGAGGGCGATGCCGGTATTGCCGCTGGTCGGCTCGACGAT
>JAFGIZ010000181.1 GCA_016929365.1 Lentisphaerota bacterium | reverse complement strand
CGTAAAGCAGGGAGGCGGATTATGGAGATGTTGAAGGTCGGTCTGGTCGGCGGCGGCGGCAGCGACAGTTTTTTCGGGCGGGTCCATCAGCGGGCGGCCTGCCTGGACGGGACGCGGCAGGTGACGGCGGGCGCCTTGCGCAGCCGGCCCGATGCCGCTCTGGAAGCGGCGAAGGCCTGGGGCATCCGCGGGTTTCCCGACTACCGGGCCCTGGTGGACGCGGTGGCGAAGGGGGATCCGGCTCTGGATTACGTCGTGATCGCGACGCCCAACAATGCCCATTTCGAGCCGGCCCGGGCGTGCCTGGATGCCGGCATCCCGGTGCTGTGCGAGAAGCCGATGACGTTCACGGTGGACGAGGCCGAAACGCTGGTCGAGCGGGTCAAGGCCGGCGACGTCCCGTTTGTCCTGGCGCATACGTACACGGGTCATCCCATGATGATGCTGGCCCGGGAACTGGTGCGGCGCGGCGCGGTGGGCGAAATCCGCAAGATCGAGGCCTGGTACCGGCAGGGCTGGCTGGCGACGGCGCTGGAACGGGGCAACCAGAAGCAGGCCGCCTGGCGGACCGACCCCGCGCGCACGGGCATCTCGAACTGCGGGGGCGACATCGGCACGCACGCGTTCGTGGCGGCGACGTGGGTTTCCGGTCTCGCGGTGAAGCGGGTTTCGGCGCGCCTGAACGCCTTCGTCACGGGCCGGGAACTGGACGACGATTTCAACGTCATGGCGGAAATGGACAACGGCGCCACCGCCCTGATCCACGCGACACAGATAGCGCTCGGCTACAGGAACGATCACGGCTTCCGGATTTTCGGGACCCGGGCATCCCTGGAATGGCACCAGGAAGCGGCCGAGAAGCTGTTGGTGCGGCGCGGCGTGCACGACGAGACGTACTGGCTGGGCGCGAATTACGAATACTTCCCGGAGAGCGTGGCCTCGTACCTGCGCGTACCGGCGGGGCATAACGAGGATTTCTTCGAGGCCCTGGCCAACCTGCACACCACCATGGAGCGGTTGGTGCGGAAGCGCCGGGGCGAAGACGTGCCGCCGCCGTACGACCATCCCGGTGTGGAGGAGGGGTTGGCGGGCATGCGTTTCGTGCGCGCCGCGGTCACAAGCGCCCGGCAGGAGGGCGCCTGGACGGACCTCTGAGGCGGCGGCCTATTCCTCCCCGCCGACGGCGGCGGTGAGGACGGACAGCTTCTCCCGGAAGAGGTCCCATTCCGTCGCGAAGCGGTCCTGCAGACCGGCCCAGAGCCGGGGCTCGTCCTCGCCGGAAGCGCGGTCGGACCGCGCGGTACGGCCGTAGGCCTCGAGCAGTTGCCGGGCGCAGCGCGTTCGCTCGAAATCGCGCGCCCGGCGGCGCGCGGCCTCGCTCCAGCGGCGGCGCAGCCCGGCATCGCCGGCGGCTTCCAGCAGGACGTCCGCGAAGCGCTCGGGCGGCGTATCGGCGGAGAGCAGCCGCCCGTTGACGCCGTCCCGGATGATATCGCGCGAACCCGAGGCGTCGAGGGAAACGATCGGGATGCCGGCGCAGAACGCTTCAACGAGGACAATCCCCTGCGTCTCGGTTTGGGACGCAAAGGCAAACAGGTCCATAGCGGCGTACGCGTCGGCCACGGCCCGGCCTTCCAGGCTGCCGGTCAGCACGACCCGGTCGCCGACGCCCGCGGCGCGCACCCGGCGGCGCAGGGGGGCAAGCGCTTCCCCGTCCCCGGCGACCAGGAAGCGGGCGGCGGGGGCGGCTTGCAAAAAGCGGACCGCCGCGCGGCCGAGGTACGCCATGTTCTTGGCTGCGACAACGCGGCCGAGGTAACCGAGCACAAAAGCGTTCCCGGGAATGCCGTGCGCGTCTCGAAACGCCCCGCGGCGCCCGCTTTCGTACAGGGAGACGTCTATCCCCGTGGGCACCACGTCAATCGGCACGCACACGCCGCGTTGCCGGATCATCCGCTCGATGCTGCGGGTCGGCGCGATGACACGGTCGCAGAGATTCGCGAATTCGGTGGCAATGGCCATGGCGATGCGGCGGAGCATATCGGATTCGCGGCTGAAGAGGTACGCATAGCGTTCGTACAGGGTATGATGGGTGAAGACCAGCGGCAGGGCGCGCCGGCGCGCGATGCGCAGCGCCGTGTCGCCCAGCATGAAGGGATGATGCGCGTGGACGATATCGGGCTCGAAACCGTCCAGGCGTTCTTTCAGACCCGCGGGAACGGGAAGCTTGACCGAGAACTGGGTACCCCCGACTTCCTTGATGGCCGGGAGGCGCACCGTGGTTTTGTCGGAATCCTCGGCGCCGGGAAAGGCCAGCGTGACGACGAGAACACGATGCCCCAGCGTGCGCAGGTCCTCGGCAAAACAGGTGATCGAGCGTTCCAGCCCGCCGATGACCGGCGCGTAGGCATTCGTGCACATGACCACATTCATAACCGTGTCCGGGCGGGCCTACCTTTCCGCGGGCAGTTCGATAACGGCGGTGACCCCGCGGCCCGGCGCGGATTCGATGTCGAAACGGCCGCCTACGCTCTGTAGCCGCTCCCGGATGTTAAACAGGCCGAAGCCGCCCTCGTCGTCGGCATCGAACAGATCCGTCCGGGCCGGGTCGAACCCCCGGCCGGTATCGCTGACCGTCAGGCGGACGCGGTTATCCTCCCGGGCCAGGCGGATCGCCACGTTGCAGGGGCCCGCGTACTTGAGGGCGTTCATGACCAGTTCCTGGGCGCACTGAAAAAGCAGGCCGCGGCGCGATTCGTCAGGAAGGTCCGCCGCGCCGTCGGCTTCGACCCGGATCGGCGTTCCGTGAAGGGCCTGCTGTTTTTCGGCAAACTCCTCCAGGGCGGCGCCCAGGCCGAGCTCGTAGAGCAGGGGCGGCGTCAGATCGGCCATGAGGGAGCGGCATTCGCTGATGCCGCCGTCGATCAGCTTCCGGATACCGTCTATGCGGCCGGTCTGATCGGGCAGTCCCGCTTCTTCGGCGGCCCGCCGCACGGCGCCGAGCCGGATATTGGCCAGGGAGAGGGTTTGGATCACGGTATCGTGAATATGCGTGGAAATCCGGCGCCGTTCCTGTTCCTCGGTCGCGGCGAGCCGGTCGCCGAGCGCCCGCAGGCGCCGGCGGTAATCCTCCGCCTGCCGGGTCAACCGTCTGCGCTCCGTCACGTCGGTGCCCACGCAGAGGATCTCGCTGACGTTGCCCAGCGGGTCGCGCACGGCGCGGGTCGACCAGTGTATCCAGACACGCTGCCCGTCGCGGCGGATGCCCTCGTATTCGCTGTGGCCGTGCAGCTCGGGATGCGCGACCAGGGCGGCGACGCGCGGGCGCAGATCGCGCCCCTCCGAATCGGTTTCGGGCACAAGGGTGCCGAGCAGGTGCCGGCCCGCGACCTCGTCGGCGCCGTAGCGGAAGAAACGCTGGGCGTATTCGTTGAAGAATAGAATGCGGCCGTCGGGCGTGAGCCGCAGAATGATGCTGTTGGCGTTCTCGACCAGTTCGCGGTAGCGCGCTTCGCTGGCGCGGAGCTGTGCCTGTGCCTCGACGAGGGCCGTGACGTCGCGCAGGGTCAACAGCAGGGCGGCCGGTTCGCGGCCGTGCCCGTAAATGGTGGACAGCGTCGGGAAAACCCACTTCTGTGCGCCCTGGCGCGTGACCACGCGCAGGGCGTCGTGGGGGTCTTCTTTGGACAGCATCAGGGAGGCGCGCGCCAGTTTCTGTTCGATGGCGCCGTCGTCTTCCGTGAACACTTCGGGAAGCACATTCCGGATATTCATGCCCTCCAGGGTTTGCCGGTCGTGTTCCGTCAGCGTGACGAACGCGGCATTGACGCTCCGGATCTTGCCGTCCATATCCATCAGCGCCACGCTTTCGCCCAGGGCGTCCACGGTATGAACGGCCGACTGCGCGGCGGCCAGGGCGTCTGCCCGGCCGGTTGGCTCCGGCTCCGCCTGGGGGAGGCGCCGCAACATGTCGAAGTTGTCGCGCATGAGCGGTTGTCTCAAAGGGGTTCCCGCGTCCGCCGCCACGTTACACCCGCCGGGGCACGGGCGCAAGCGGCGCCTGCCGTCCTATTCCGCCAGCCGCTCGCGGGCCCAGGCGCGCAGTCCGTCGGGCGTATGCGGACCCGGCGCGGCGATGAGCTCGCGTCCGGCATCCACTTTGCCGAAGAGGTTCCAGAACAGCACGCCGCGAACCCGGGTTGTCTCGAGGTAGAAGACGACCCCCTTTTCCTCGACGTCGCGGAGGTCGGTCACCGTTTCGAGCGACGCGTCCGTGCGGCCCACGGCTTCGTAACCGGCATCGAAGAGATCGGAATAGAAAAAGGGCTGATGCCGGTAGGCGGCGTTTTCGCCGGCCATGTTGCGTCCGGCCGCGCGGCCCATCGTGAGCGCGTTATCCTCGTGTTCCACGCGGCGCCGGGTCTCGAGGACGGGATCCGTAAACTCGGCCGCGTCGCCGGCGGCGAAGACCCCGGGAGCTGAGGTGCGCAACTCCGCGTCCACGGCGATCCCGTCGCCGATGCGCAGCCCCGCCTCCCGGGCCAGTCCGGTGTTCGGTTCCAGTCCGAGGCCCGCGACGATCCCGTCCGCGTGCACGGTATCGCCGTTGTCCACGGTGAGGACGCAGGCGTCGCCGCGCGTGTCGACGCGCGACAGCTTGCAGCCCGGGAGCATCGTGACGCCCCGGGCCCGGTAATACTCCGTCAGGGCGGCGGCAAAAGCCGGCGGCAGCATGCGCCCCGCAATACCGCGCTCGGGAAAGACCATGGTCACGGCTGCGCCGTGAACGGTGAGCGCGGCCGCCATTTCCGAGCCGATAAAGCCTGCGCCGACCACGGCAAAGGGACGGTCTTTCCGCGCGAGGCCGCGCAACCGACGGTAGTCTTCGCAGGTCCGGTAATAGAACAGCCGTTCGCTTTCGAACGGCAGCCGGCGCGGGCTGCCGCCGGTCGCCAGCAGGAGTTGTTCGTACCGGTACACGTTGCCGTTGGCGTCCCGCACCTCCCGGGCGTCCGGATCGAGGGCCGTCACGCGTGTTCCGGTCCGCACGTCCGCGCCCTTGGCTTCGGTGCCGCACCAGATCGTGTCCAGCGGCTTGTCCTGGGTCCAGAGGGCCTTGGAAAGGGGCGGGCGTTGGTACGGGGGATCGGGTTCCGCCCCGAGCACCGCGATGGCGCCCTTTTCGTCAATTTCGCGAATGCCCTTTACGGCGGCGTCGGCCGTCATGCCTCCGCCCACAATCACATAGGTATAGTCCTGCATCGCCTATCCTTCGTCAATCTGCGCCGCCTGCCGCAACTGCGCGGCGTCGGCTTCGTTTTCGCTTTCCAGGTCGAGCTTGAGCGCCAGGAACCGCAAAAGGTCCTTCAAGGCGACAATGCCGGCCAGGCGCCCGTTGTCGACCACCATGAGGCGGCTGTTGCCGCCGGCGTTCATGGCGGACAACGCCTCGGTGGCGTCGGTGTCGGGCGCGATGGTATTCTGTTCCGAACAGGGCGCCATGATGTCGGCAACCCGCCGGTCCGGCCACTCCTGCCGGGGCACCGCCTTAACTTCCCGGGTGCTGACGCACCCGGCCAGCGTCCCGTCAGCAAGGACCGGAAACATTTTGAAATGGTGGCGGTAAATGTAGTCGTTGACAAGCGCGTCGACCGGCGTGTCGGCCGTCACCGTGACGGGATCGGGCTTCATGAAGCGGCGGACCGGCTCGCCGGCGAGCGTCTCGCGGATGAGCACCTGCCGGTATGAACCCTGCGAGATGCCGCGCAGGAACATGCCGATCAGGCACCACCATAACCCGCCGACGAAACTGCCTCCCAGCAAAGCCAGGATACCCAGGACGATCAACGCCACGCCGAACCCCGACCCGATGGAGGAGGCGATCCGTGTAGCCCAGCGCAGGTTCCGTTTCCAGGCCCAGAGCGCCGAGCGGAGCACGCGGCCGCCGTCCAGGGGAAAGGCGGGCAACAGGTTGAAGAACGCGAGAATCATGTTGATCCAGGCCAGGTAGCCGAGCACACCGGCGACGGCATCCGGGACGCCGGCGGCGCGGAGCGCGCCGTGAACCAGGAAAAACGCCGCCGCCAGCAGGATGCTCACCAGCGGGCCCGCGACGGCCATCAGGAACTCGCCTTTGGGGGTCCGCGACTCCTCGTCCATCTGGGCAACCCCGCCGAACATGAAGAGTGTGATGCCTTTCATGGGCACGCCGAAGCGGCGCGCCACGAGTGAATGGGACAATTCGTGCACGATGATGGATAGAAACAGGCCGATTGCGCCGGCGATGCCCATGGCCGCGTATGCGGTTCTGCTGAGGTTCTTGTAGTGAAACGGAAAGTATCCGCCGGTCAGACTGAGAATAATCAGGACGGCGAGGAGCAACCAACTGGCGTCGATGCGCACTTCGAACCCGAACACTTTGAACAGCCTGATGCCTTTGCCGAACATAGCATGTCTCCTTTTGCGGGCAGCATAGCACACCGGGCCTCCCGTGCGGAGGGGGATTTCCCCGAGAGGCGTGTTCGAAAACCCGCAGGGGGCCGCCGGCGTCTCAGGGCTTTCGAATCCGGCTTTCGGGGTCAACCCGATTCGGCGGGCGCCCGGGCGCTTCTACACTGTTGTGCGGAAAGGAGCAGTCATGGACAGAGAGCAACACACGCAAGAGTCGTACGGCGCCCGGCTGGAACGGCGCGGCGAGGAGACGGGGCCGCCGACGGCCGAGGCCGTGGAACGGCGGGCCCGTGAGATTGCCCGGATCGAAGGGCGCGACGGCTCCGCGGTAACCGAAGAGGACCGGCTGCGGGCGTCGCGGGAACTGCGCGACGCGGCGGGCCCGCCGGCTTCCGACGAAGCAACGGCGGCGCTGTACGCGTCCCATAACCCGGCCGACATGGCCGTGGACGAAGGCCGCGAGATCAAGAGGAGGCAGCCGGCGGACGAGCAGCAGTTGCAGGAAGACGCCGTTGCCGAAGGGCTCGAGGAAGCGGAACACGAACGGCTGTTGCGGGGCCGGGAGGCCCGTTCCGATGAACTCGGCGGAACCTGAACGGGGGCGTCCGCCGCGCAAGCTGAGATGGGCCGTGCCGGCGGCGGCGGCCGTGCTGATCCTGGCGGCGGCGGTGCTGCTGCGCCGGGTTCTGACACCCGTGCTCGTTGCGTTCATCCTCGCCTACCTGGCCGATCCGGCGTTGGGGTGGTTGGAACGCCACGGACTGCGGCGCGGGATCGCAACCGCGCTGCTGTACGCGGTTTGCCTGGCCGCCCTGGCGGCGGCCGCGGTGTTCCTGGGACCGCGTATCGGCCGGCAGACGCGGCGCTTGTACCGCGAGGCCGCCGGGCTGGCCCGCGATTACGGGTCGGGCATGTTGGATGCCGAAGCGACGGAGGCGGCGGCCGGGAGCGCGGCGGAGAACGCGCGGCCGGGGCAGGCCGCCGGCGACGCGGACGGCGCGCCGCCCGGTGGCCCGTGGGCGCAGCGCGCTCGGGAATACGTTGCACGCAACGCCGACCGGGTCGCCTCCCGCGTTGCGGCCCTGGCCGTGGCGGTGGCGCGCAATGCGGCGCGCGGGTTGAGTAACGCCGCGAATATCGCGCTGGGCGTCATCCTGGTCCTGATCTTTACCTTTTTCTTCATGCTGCATTTCCGGGACCTCGTGGCCGCGGTCGACGCTTGTATTCCGGCGGCGTACCGCGCCCGGACGCGCGACATCGTGCGGCGGGCGGACCGCGCCGTCTCCAATTTCTTCAGGGGCCGCCTGTTGATCTGCCTCGTGGCCGGGGTGGTGTACGTGGCGGGGTTGCGGCTGTCCGGAATCGATTTCTGGCTGCTGATCGGCGTCGCGGGCGGCGTCCTGAGTTTCGTCCCGATCCTGGGCGTCGTACTGCCACTGATTCCGGCGGGGGCCTTTGCGCTGCTGACCGAGCATCCCTGGGCGAGCGTGGCCGGCGTGCTGTTGACGTTCGGAGCAGTGCAGTGGGTTGTCGAGCCGCTGGCCGGTACGCTGATTCTGTCCCGCGAGGTTCGCATGCATCCCGCCCTGATCCTGCTGGCCCTGCTGATCGGGGGAGCGCTGGCCGGCGCGTTCGGCCTGCTGCTCGCCGTGCCGGCTGCGGCCGTGCTCAGGATCCTGTGGCGGGAGTTCGTGATGCCCCCGTTGCGCGACATGGCGGAAGGCCGGGGCGGAGCATAGCCGCGGCGCGCGCTGTTCTTGCGCGGTCCGGCAAGACCTTATACTGTATGGCCCGCAATGCATCGGCGTCCGGAGACAGGGCATGGCCAGGCAGTTTGAAAATCTGAGAGCGACCGAGTTGTATTGTCCGCGCTGCCGGACGGCGCGGCCGGTGCGCGAAAAACTGCTCCTGGTCCTCCCGCGGGGCGAACTGCACGCGTATCACTGCACGGTCTGCGGCGAGACGCTGGGCACCCGGGAGGTCAGCGCGCCCAAGGGCGTGTTATACAGGCCGTAAACGGCGGGTGATGCACACAGTGACCCAGAAACCTGAGCCCGGTACGCACCGGATTGCCTGCCGCGGCGACGTGCTGCGTTTCGAGCTGGAGTGGCCGCAGGCCGGGGGCGCGGCCTACCTGCGCACGAACGTCGGCCGGGCCGCGGTCCGGCGCGGCGAGCTGATCCGCCACGTGGAGGCGGGCGAGCCGATCCTCGCGCGCGACTGGCACGACCTCCCCATGCGCCGCGCGGAGGGCGGACGTTTTGTGCTGGACCTTCCGCTGCTCAGCGTGGGCCGTTTCGAGGCCAAGGGCTACGTGGTGCCGCCGGGGGCCCGCGAACCCGTCTGGCCGGCGGGAGCGAACGTCGTGCTGAAGGTCGAACCGGCCCACGCCTGTTGCGCGAACACGATTTACACGGCGTTCGTCCGGCAATTCGGTCCGGCCCGGTTCGCGGAAGCCCGCGGCGGCGACGTGGAGCCTGCCGCGCGCGGCCTGGATGAGGCGGGCTACACGGTGATTCCCCCGTCCGGCACGTTCCGGGCGTTGATTTCGGAGCTGGACCTTATCATGGGCCGCATGGGCTTCCGCACGCTGCAGCTGCTGCCGATTCATCCGGTCCCGACCACCTACGCGCGCATGGGCCGGTTCGGCAGCCCGTTTGCCGCACTTGACTTCGAGGAGGTGGATCCCGCCCTGGCGGAGTTCGACCGGCGGACGACGCCGCTGGACCAGTTCCGCGAGCTGGTGGACGCCGTGCATGCCCGGCACGGGCGCCTGTTCCTGGATGTTCCGCTCAACCATACGGGATGGGCCTCGCGCCTGCAGATTCATGAACCGGACTGGTTCGCCCGCCGGGGCGACCGCACGTTCGCCTCGCCGGGGGCATGGGGGGTGACGTGGCAGGATCTCTCGCAGCTCGATTACCGCCACCGCGGCCTGTGGGCCTACATGGCCGGCATGCTGGTCTACTGGTGCGACCAGGGCGTGGACGGGTTCCGGTGCGACGCCGGGTATATGCTCCCGCCGGCGGCCTGGACGTATATCGTGGCGAAGGTGCGCGAGCGCTACCCGGACACGATCTTCCTTCTGGAAGGGCTGGGCGGCAAGGCGGAGACCGTCCGCGCTTTGCTGGACGAAGCCAACCTGGACTGGGCCTACTCGGAGTTGTTTCAGATTCCGGACCGCGCCGCCCTGGAGGCGTATCTGCCCGGCTGCCTGCGGACGACGGAAACGGCGGGCACGCTGGTGCATTTTGCCGAGACGCACGACAATAACCGGCTGGCGGCGCGTTCGCGTACGCATGCCCGGCTGCGCACGGCGTTAAGCGCCCTGTTTGCGCCCGCGGGCGCCTTCGGCATTACCAACGGCGTCGAATGGTTTGCCGACCGCAAGCTGGACGTGCACGGCGCGCCGCCCCTGAACTGGGGGGCGGCGGAAAACCAGGTGGACTTTATCGCGCGGCTGAACCGCATTCTGGAAACGCATCCCTGTTTTCATGCGGGGGCGGAACTGCGTCTGCTGCCGGGCGGGCGGCACAATGTCGCGGTGCTCCTGCGCGAGCAGCCGCGGACGGGGCAGGCGGTGCTGGCGGCGGTGAACCTCGACGACGCGCGCGCGGCCGAGTTGGCCTGGCCGCGGCAGGCCTTCGGCGCGGAGGCGGACCTCCTGTACGACCTGGTCGCCGGGCGGAGCCTGAAACCCGAGCGGCGCGGGGAAGAGGCGGTCTGCGCCCTGGCGGCGGGCGAAGCGGTCTGCCTGACGGCCGACGCGCGGGAACGGGAGGCGCTGGCAGGGCCGGCCGCTTTCACGGCCGGGCCGCCCGCCCGCGCGACGGCGCAGCGGCTCCGGGCCAAGGCGCTGGAGGTTCTAACGCACTGGCGCGGGCCGGGCGGACTGGCGGACATGAACGTCGAGGCCGAGGCGGCGGCGTTGCGCGCGGGCCCCGCGGCCTTTTGCGAGCGGGCGGCGGGCGGCGGGGCGCCGGCCGTCACCCGCTGGCAATGGCCGGAGGACACGCGCCGGGTCGTGCCCGTACCGGCCGGCCATGTGCTTCTGGTCCGGGCCCCGGTGCCTTTTACGGCGGTGCTGCGCGAAGGCGGGGCCTCGCGGCGCCGGGAGGTGAGCCTGCCCCGGGACGGCGGCGGCCACTTTGCGGTGATCATGCCCCTGCGGGAATGTTCCCTCCCGCGGTGTTGCACGCTGGAGTTGTGCGTGAACGGGGCCGACGGCTGCCGGCGCGGCGAGGGGAGCTTGCGGGTGTTGCCGGCGGCGGAGCGTCCGGCCTGCCGTACGGCCTTTAACGGCCGGGCCGTCCGGGAGCGGGGCCTCTACGCGCTGTGTACGAACGGGCGCGGCGCGATGGCGCAGGTCCGCGGGGCCTGGGGAAGGGTGCGCAGCCAGTACGACTGCCTGCTGGGGGCCAATCTCGATCCCGGCGTCCCCGTGGACCGGCACATCATGCTGACCCGTTGCCGGGCCTGGGCGGTTTACCACGCGTACTCCCGGGAGTTGAACCAGGAATGCCTGCGCGGTTTCGGCCAGGCGCCCGACGGAACGGTGACGTGGAGTTTTGACGCGCCGACGGGGATGGGCCGCCTGGCCGGGATCGACATGGCGCTCACGCTCGAACCCGGAGCGAACGCGATGACCTTGCGGGTCTCGCGCCGGGCTCTCGGCGGGGAGGAGGCGCTCGACAACGACGCCCCACTGACCCTGATCGTGCGCCCGGATATCGAGGACCGTCCCTGCCATGCGCAGACCAAGGCGTACCTGGGGCCGGAAAACGCGTGGCCGGCGGCGCTGGAAACGGCGGCCGGCGGTTTCCGGTTTGCCCCCGACCCGGCGCGGCGCCTGGATATGACGGCGGAGCCCGGTACGTTCACGCACGAACCGGAGTGGCTGTACATGGTGGCCCATCCCTGGGAGCAGGACCGCGGCCTGGACGGTCAGTCCGATCTGTTCAGCCCAGGGTACTTCGCGTTGACGCTGCGCGGCGGCGATACCGCGGTCTTGCGGGCTGCGGTCAACGGCGAAGGGGGCGCCCCGGCGGATCCCCGTGCGCGGTACGCCGCCGGGCCGGCCGCGGAGGCGTCCCCGCGTGCGCTGCAGGACGTGTTGCGGCAGGCGATGCAGGCGTTTGTCGTGGCGCGCGGTGCCGACAAGACCGTGATAGCCGGTTACCCGTGGTTTTTGGACTGGGGCCGGGACGCGTTGATTTGTCTGCGCGGCCTGATCGCGGCGGGCCATACACGGGACGCCGCGTCGATTCTGCGCGCTTTTGCGCAGTTCGAGCAGGACGGCACGCTGCCCAACATGATTCGCGGAGACGATGCCTCGAACCGGGACACCTCGGATGCGCCGCTCTGGTTCTGCGCGGCGTGCCGGGATCTCGTACGCGCGACGGGCAGTCCGGCCTGCCTGGACGAGTCCGGAACGGGCCGGACGTTGCGGGACGCGTTGCATGCGCTGGTGCGGGGCTACATGCGGGGGACGCCGAACGGCATTCGCGTGGATCCCGCCAGCGGCCTGGTCTACAGCCCCCCGCATTTCACGTGGATGGATACCCAGTATCCGGCCGGCACGCCGCGGGAAGGCTACCCGGTCGAGATCCAGGCCCTGTGGTGGCGGGCGCTGGATTTCCTGGCCGGGCTGGAACCGGACGGCGGCTGGTCGGAGCCGGCCGGCCGGGTGCGCGCCTCGATCCGGGCGCACTTCCGCCGGCCCGGCCCGGCGGCCGGGTTGTGCGACTGCCTGCTGACGGGCGCGGGGGTCCCGGCCTCTGAAGCGGAGCCGGATGACCTCGTGCGCCCGAACCAGCTCCTGGCCGTGACGCTCGGGGCCGAGCCGGACCGCGCGGCGGCGGCCTCCGTCCTGTCCGCCTGCGAAGCGCTGCTGGTTCCCGGGGCCATCCGCAGCCTGGCGGACCGGCCCGCCGGGCACGGCCCGCGCATTGAGCACGAGGGGCATTTGCTAAACGACCCGGAACATCCCTACTGGGGCGCGTACCGGGGCGATGAAGATACACGGCGCAAACCCGCCTATCATAACGGGACCGCGTGGACCTGGTTGATGCCGTCCTATGCCGAGGCCCTGGTGCTGACCTACGGCGCGGCCGCGCGGCCGGCCGCCCTGGCCCTGCTGGGCGCGAGCCGGGAATTGGCCGAAACAGGCTGCATCGGGCAGATTCCGGAAATCGTGGACGGCGACGCCCCGCATGCCCAGCGGGGCTGCGGCGCCCAGGCCTGGGGCGCCACCGAGCTGTACCGCGTGCTTGATTTTCTAACACGAGCCGAATAGACTGCTCACGTCTTCTGAATACGGATTCCGGCATTATGACCGCAGTGCAACGTGGCCCGCTTTCGGCGAAAGCGGGCCGGATACTGATGGGAGGAACGACATGTCGGTAAAAGGTAGAAAGCGCGTTAATTTCAAGGTGGACGCGGACCGGCGGAGCCGGGTAGCCGTGGCGGGGACGTTTAACAACTGGTCTCCCGACAAGCACGTCATGAAATACAAGGAAGGGGTCTTTACGCTGACTACGCTGCTGCCCAAGGGCCGGTACGAATACAAGTTTGTTATCGACGGCCAGTGGTGCGTGGATCCGCGTTGCCGCGAATGGACGTATAATCCTTACGGCTCGCTGAACAGCGTGATCAACGTCGGCTGACGCCGCATGCATAAAGTCAGGCTTTACAACGTGGCGCCGTCCCTGCCGGACAAGCTCCGGTTCCTGGAGACGTTGTCGAACAACCTGTGGTGGTGCTGGCATCCGGATGCCATCGAACTGTTTCGCCGGATCGAGCCCGAGCTGTGGGACGAGTGCGGGCATAACCCGCTGGCGTTTTTCGGCCAGGTTACCCAGAAGCGCCTCGAATCGCTGTGCGAGGACGACGGGTTTCTGAGTCATCTCGGGGGCGTCCGGGAGACGTTCGAAAACGAGGTCCTGCATCACCGCAACGGCCGGCACGGCGAGGGCGCGGAGCGCCCGCAGCCGGTGGCGTATTTCTCGCTGGAATACGGGATTCACGAAAGTGTCCGTTTGTATTCGGGGGGGCTGGGCTGTCTGGCGGGGGACCACCTGAAATCGGCCTCCGATCTCGACATTCCGCTGGTCGGCGTGGGCTTGTTGTACCGGCAGGGCTATTTCCGCCAGTATCTCAACGACGACGGCTGGCAGCAGGAGGCCTATCCCGAGAACCCGGTGCATCATCTGCCCGTGCGCAAGCAGTGCGACGCGTCGGGCCGGGAGCTGGAATTCGGCGTTCCCTTTGCGGAGGGCGAGGCGCGGGTCTGTGTCTGGCGCCTGGACGTGGGCCGCGTGCCGGTCTACCTCCTCGATACGAATATCGATCCGAATCCGGAAGCGTTCCGCCGCATTACGGGCCAGCTCTACACGGCCGACCGGGATATCCGTCTGCGCCAGGAACTGCTGCTGGGCCTGGGCGGCTTTCGCGCCCTGCGGGCGATGGGCTACGAGCCCGCCGTCTACCACATGAACGAGGGGCACGCGGCGTTTCTGAGCCTGGCGCGGCTCGAGCACCTCGTGCGCGAACGCGGGTTGAGCGTGGATGCAGCGCTCGAGATCATCCCGCGCACGAACGTCTTTACGACGCACACGCCCGTGCCGGCCGGAAACGAGACCTTTCCGCAGGACATGCTTAAGCCGCACCTGGCGGTGTTGGGCAAAGCCCTGGACCTGGATCCGGCCCGTATCCTGGCCTGGGGGCAGCCGCGCCCGAAGGAGCCGCAG
The DNA here is from genome assembly GCA_016929365.1 of Lentisphaerota bacterium. Classification (GTDB taxonomy): domain Bacteria; phylum Verrucomicrobiota; class Kiritimatiellia; order UBA8416; family JAFGIZ01; genus JAFGIZ01. The sequence goes on along the minus strand of JAFGIZ010000181.1, from coordinate 1,275 downwards.
GCGGAACTGATGATGACCGTGCTCGGACTGCGCATGGCGCACTTCAGCAACGGGGTGAGCCGCCTGCACGGGCGGGTGGCCCGCCGCATGTGGTCCTATCTCTGGCCCACCCGTCCGGAAGACGAGATTCCGCTGAACCACGTGACCAACGGTATTCATGTCCCGTCCTGGCTCTCGAATGACAACGCGGCGTTGTTCGACCGGTATCTCGGTCCGGAATGGCGGGACCGGCCGGGCGAAAAAAAGGTGCTGGCGCGGATTGCGCGCATCCCGGACGAGGAGCTCTGGCGCGCGCATGAGACCGCCAAGGCACGCCTGATCCGCGCCGCGCGCGAGGTGGGTGAGCGGCAGTATCGCGCCCGGAACGCGTCGTTGACCGACATCGCCGAGATCCGGAACGTCCTGCGCCACGATGCCCTGACCATCGGCTTTGCGCGCCGGTTTGCCTCCTACAAGCGCGCCACTTTGCTGCTGATGGACCCGGAGCGGTTGAAGGCGATCCTCAGCGACGAGAAACATCCCGTCCAGATCGTGTTCGCCGGCAAGGCGCACCCGTCGGACAATGGCGGTAAGGAGCTGATCCGGCGCATCGTACATTTCGCGCGGCAGCCGGAGATGCGCCGCAAGATCGTTTTCCTGGAGGACTACAATATCCGTCTGGCCCGCTACCTGGTGCAGGGTTCGGATGTCTGGTTGAACAATCCGCGCCGTCCGGAGGAAGCCAGCGGCACGTCCGGCATGAAGGCGGCGGTGAACGGCGTGCTGCATTGCAGTACGCTGGACGGCTGGTGGGACGAAGGCTATACCGCGGAGGCAGGGTGGGCCATTGGCCGCGGCGAGGCCTTCGACAACCACGAGTACCAGGACAAGGTCGAGTCCCAGGCGCTGTATAACGTTCTGGAAAACGAGGTGATTCCCTGTTTCTTCGATCGCGCCGATGAACGCGTGCCGCAGAAGTGGGTCGCGTTAATGAAGGGCTCCATCCACAACGTGATGGCCTCGTATACAAGCCACCGCATGATGTGGGAATACGATCGCCGTTTTTACGACGTCGCTCGGAGTGAAAGCGAGGCCCTCCTGGCGGACGATGCGGCCAAGGCCGGTACACTGGTCGCCCAGCACCGCCGCCTCGACGCATCGTGGGGCAAGCTGCGCATTGCCTCGTTCGCGGCCGACCGCGATATTTCCGACCTGCACGTGGGCGACCGGTTTGCCGTGACGGCGACGGTGCATCTGGGAGACCTGGGCCCGGACGAGGTAGACGTGCAGGTCTAT
>JAFGIZ010000004.1 GCA_016929365.1 Lentisphaerota bacterium | reverse complement strand
GTGCGGGTGACGGGGGCCACGCGCAGCGCCGCACAGCCGGGTTCGAGGATCTCGATACCCGACAGCCCGCGTATCAGGAATTCGGCCGGACAGGCCGACCAGGCGTGGCTTTGCGTGCGCATGGCGCCTTCCCACTGTCCGCGGCGGAAGCTCCCGTTGATCCGCCATTCCTCGAAACAGGAGGTGGCGCCGCGGTCCAGCATGCGCCGGCCCCACCGCTCCCGGATCAGGCGCAAGGCCGTATCCCCGCGGCCGTAGCGCCGCAGGGCCTCCAGGACCACCGCCATGAAGAACGGTTCGCATTCCGTGGCGTCGATGCCGCGGTCGAACCGGTCCAGGATTTCCTGTCCCCGTGCGTGCGGGCAGCACGCCCAGCGCAGCGCGGCAAAATTCGCATGTTCGCTCACCGCTTCGCTCAGGGTCCCGTGCGCCCGGCCGTCGGCAAAGACGCCCCGGTTTTCGTCATAAAATGCCGCGACGAAATTCCGGCGGAGCGTTGCGGCCAGCCCGGCCATCCAGGCGGCGGCATCGGCGTCGCCGACGAGCCGGGCCGCCTGTTCGGCCGCATCCAGGGCCCCGGCGAAAAGGGCATTGTACACCGCGGAGCAGCCGCGCTTGTCGACGGGTGCCCAGTCGATAAACACCCAGCCCGGCAGGTCGCAAAGGAAACCCCGCTCGTTCAGATAGTGCAGGTGGAAGCGAATGATCCGCAGCACCTCCGGGTAATAGGTGCGAATCCAGGCCTCCCGGCCGGTATACATGTAGTGCCGCCAGAGCCCGATGATCCACCAGAGCGAATAGTCCGGTATGGTGCGCTCGGAGAAGCCGCGGCAGCCGAGGTGGGTGATGTTGGACAGGAGGCCGGAGCTCTGGGCGCTGGCGGCGCTCTGGCGCAGAAACTTCTCCGGCAAAAGGGTGTCTCCGAAGCAGGCGTAAATGCCGCCCAGCGTGACGGCGGAGACGTCGCCCAGCCACTGGGCGCCTTCGCGGCAGGGCGTGTCCATCAACTGGTCGATCGAGCAGAGCCGGATCGTCTCGCGGCAGATCTCGAACACGCCGTTCAGCGTGGCGTCGCCGCTGCGAAACGCCCCGCGCGCCTCGAAGGGGTAGCGGACCCGGACCGCCTCAAGCGCATGAAGTTGCAGGCCGCCGGGACAGCTGCGCAGGCGCAGCTTCAGGTAACGGAAGGCGCGCCAGGCCAGGAAACAATAGGACTGGCGTCCGGCGCGGCAGCGGTAGCCGTCTGCAAGCTGGTTCTCGACGGCGTTGTTGAAGCGGCCGTCGATCAGATCTTCGGCGTAGCCGAACTCCAGGCAGGCCCCTTCGGGCGCCGTGCATTCGAACCGGACGTGGGCCGTGACGATCCGGCCGAAATCGAACACGATGCAGGGATCATGCTCGCCGTCGTACCACGCTTTCAGGTGGCGGTCGGAACAGGCCAGCACACAGCCGTCCCGGCCTTCCAGCAGGGCCCCGGCATTCTCCACGCGGGCGTGCTGCAGGGGGAGTCCGGCCATCGAAAGGGAGATGCTGAGATCCCCCGGGCGATTGCGGTTGACGAGGCCGAGACACTCTTCCGTGCAGGCGATAGCCGCGGGGCGAAGCGCGGTTTCTTCCGGGAACGGGATGTCGCGCGGCAGGATTGTCCACCACGGACCCGCTGCCGGCGGGCGGCCGATACAGTACACGGGGGACCAGCCGGCGCCATCGAAACCGGGCCGGATCCAGTCGGGCGGCAGCGCTGCCGCGTCGAGGTGCTCCTGGAACGCAAACGCGGCGTTCATGACGTTGCGCTGCGTATCGGGCCGCCAGGCCGCCGGCCGGCAGCACGTCCAGGTTTCGTCCGTTTTCAACAGGAGCCCGGTATCGTTGTGCACTTCGCACAGGAATCCGCCGCGCCAGGGGTGGTGCGCCGCGGTGCCGCAGCAGACCAGCGCGGCGATGACATTCGCTCCCGGCCGCAGGAACCCGTCCAGCTCGCGGCGGTCGACATAGGCTTCCTGCTGCGCGCAGAAGGGCGGGCCGTCCCCGACCCGGCGGCCGTTAATCCAGAGGCGGTAGCGCTGGCTGGCGCTGACGAGGCAGAAGGCGCCCTTGTCCGGCGCGTCCGGCAGCTCGAATTCGCGGCGAAAGAGCACGTGGACGTTTTGCTCAGCGACGGGCGGGCGGTCCCAGATCCACTCGGCCTCCCAGCGGCGGGCGGGGGGGGCGATGCGGCAGGGGGTCGGACACGGGAAAGCGCGCGCATTCATGGATGCAGGTCCTCCTTGAAGTTTCTGCTTTTCAGTACACCCGTGCATGGTGGATATTCAACAAGAATACACATTGCCGGTCCGGCGGAACGCCGCGGGACCGGGGAGGGAGGCGGACATGCAGGGCCGAAAACCGAACATTGTCTTTCTGTTGTCCGATCAGCATACGCCGTCGGTCACGGGGTGTTACGGCAACGAAACGGTGCGGACGCCGAACATCGACCGGCTGGCCGGCGAGGGGGTGGTATTCGACGGGTTCTACTGCAACTCGCCCCTGTGCGTGCCCTCGCGCATGAGCATGATGACGGGGCGCTATCCCTGGAAGATCGACGTGCTCAACAACGGGCATACGCTCGACAGCCGCATCCCGACCTTCGCCCACATGGCCGCCGGCGCCGGGTACCGTACGGCGCTGGCCGGGCGCATGCATTTCGTGGGCAGCGATCAGCGGCACGGGTTCCAGGAGCGGGTCGGGGGCGATTACGGGCTGTACGCGTACCACGGCGGGAGTCCGACCAACTTCGCGCCGCTTGCCGTGCAGGGCAACCCCGCCAACGGCAGCCAGCCTGCGCCGCTGCTCTACACCGGCGCGGGCGATACGGAGACGATCGAGCTGGACCGGCGCACGAATGCCGCGGCCCGGGACTGGCTCGAGCGGTACGCCCGTGAAGACGGCGAGCATCCCTTCCTGCTGACGGTCGGCTATTTCTCGCCGCATTGTCCGTACATCGCGCCGCCGGAATACTACCGGCGCTACGAGGGCATCGTACGGGCCCCCGCGTTCACGGACGAGGATTACGCTCGGCTGCACCCCATCCACAAGGCGTACATGGAGCGCTGCGGGGCGCGGACGGCGCCGCGCGAGAACCTCGACCGGGCCGCGGCGGCGTACTACGGGCTGGTGGACTACCTCGACGACCTGGTGGGCGAGGTCCTCGCGACGCTGGACGCGCGGGGCCTGCTGGACAACACGATTGTAATCTACAGTTCGGATCACGGCGAGATGCTCGGGGCGCACGGCCGCTGGCACAAGGACTCTTTCTTCGAGGAAAGCGCCCGGGTGCCGTTTATCGTGCGCTACCCGGACCGGTCGCTCCGGCGCCGCGTGGCCGATCCGTCGTCACTGGTGGACCTCTTCCCCACGCTGCTGGACCTGTGCGAGGCCCCGGGGTCCGGCGTGCAACTGGACGGCGCCAGCCTGGTGCCGCTCATGCAGGGCGCCTCGCGCGATCCGGCGCATGTTGTCCGTTGCGAGGATTACTTCCTGGGATGCAATCGCATGGTGCGGCAGGGCAACGCCAAGCTCTGCTTCTATTCCGAACATGACCGGCGCGAGTTGTACGACCTGGCCGACGATCCCGGCGAGATCCGAAACCGGATCGACGATCCGGACTATGCATCAGTGCGTGACATGCTCGCCAAGGCGCTCTTCGCCGACGGGTGGAACGCGGATGTGCTGACGGACACGGAAGCCCGGCTCACGGCCATGGGGTTCTTCGAGATGTCGAAGAACACCTGGCAAAGCACGAAGCTCGTGCAGGAGGGTGTCCTCACTGAGGTGCCGGGCTATGACACGGGTATGCTGGACTACCGCAGCGTGCTGGCATAGGCCGGCCTGTCCGTCCGGCCCGGGCCGCCGCCCGACCGCCCCGGATGGCCGTCCCGCTCCCAGCTCCGCCGCCAGGCTGTGCTCGCCGGGCAGCTCGCCCAGGGCATAGTCCCCCTCGGCGATGCGCCGCTTCAGCAGGCGGATG
>JAFGIZ010000017.1 GCA_016929365.1 Lentisphaerota bacterium | reverse complement strand
CGCGCGAAAAACACGGGCGGCAGGGCAGTCTCGCTTCGATCACCCGGTGGGCCGGCCCGTACGGACCGGTACGCGCCGGATCGGTGGGTCCGAAAATCGCCAGCACCGCGGTCCCGGCGGCGGCCGCCATGTGGATCGGACCCGAATCGTTCGAGATCAGCAGATCCAGGCGCGCCAGGTAGCCCCCCAGGTCCGGAAGCCGGGTCTTGCCCACCCGGTTCTCCAGCTCGCCGCCCAGCGCCTCTTCGATCGCCACGCCCGCTTCGACGCTCTCCCGGCTGCCGAACAGATGAATCGACAGGTCGCCGCTGCGGCGCAACCTCTGCAGTACGTCGATGTAACACGCTGCCGGCCAGTTCTTGCTGGACCAGCGCGAGGCCGGCACGACGCCCACACGCGGACGCACGCCGCCCGGATCGCGCTCCGGGAAGTCCACCGGAAAATCCCGGGGCGACGCGTCCAGCCCGAGATACCGCACCGTGTCGAGGTTCTGCTCGACGGCATGCCGGTCCCGGTTTCGCGGCCCGGCCACGGCATTGTAGAACAGGCGCGCCCCCTCCCGGTGGAACGACGGGCCGATCCGCTTCCCGCCGCGCGCCAGGACCGTGACCAGGGCGCTCTTCAACAGACCCTGCAGATCGATGACGAGGTCGTAGCGCTGCGCGCGGAGGGCCCGCAGGAATGCCGCCCCCTCCCGCCGGACCCCGCGCCGGGGAAATGCAATAACCCGGTCGACGTCACGGAAACACCCCGCGAGATCCGCATATTCCCGCTGCACCACCCAGTCCACCGCGGCCCCCGTTCCGGTCCTCAGCGCGTGTACGGCGGGCAGGGCATGGAACAGGTCGCCCAGGGAGCTGAGTTTTACGATGAGGATGCGCATAGGCCTGTGTTTCCCGGATACCGTCTACGCTTCCGCCCTGCCCAGGTGTTCCATAATCAACCGCGCCGTTCTCGCCCCGATACCCGGCACCGCGGCGACTTCCGCCTCCGCGGCGTTCGCGAGCCGGCGCACCGAGCCGAACCGTTCGAATAACGCAGCCTTCTTCTTCTCGCCGATTCCCGGAATCTCTTCAAGCACCGATTCCCGCAGCCGCCGGCTGCGCAGGCGGTGATGGTAGTCCAGGGCAAAACGGTGGGCCTCGTCCCGCAGGCGCTGCAGCACGCGCAGCGCCGCCGAGTCCCGCGGCAGGCGCAGGGGCCGGCTCCGCCCGGGCCGGTAGATATCCTCGAACCGCTTCGCCAGCCCGGCCACGGGCAGGCCGGCCAGGCCCAGCCCGTCCAGCGCCGCCCGCGCCGCGCCGGTCTGCCCCGCCCCCCCGTCCACGAGGACCAGATCGGGCAGCGGCTGCCGCTCGTCCAACAGGCGCGCGTAACGGCGCCGCACCACCTCCGCCAGCATGCCCGTGTCGTCCAGGCCCAGGGCGGACCGGATGCGGAAACGCCGGTACCGCCGCCGTTCGGGCCATCCGTCGACGACGCACACCATGCTGCCCACGGCGTAGGTGCCCGAGATGTTCGAGATATCGAACGCCTCGATCGTGCGCGGCGGCGCCTCCAGCCCCAGGGCCTCGCGCAGCGCCGCCACGCCGCGCCGCGCATCCTCGCGTTTCATGGCCGGCGTGGCGGCCACGCGCGTGCGCTGCCGGACCGTCGCGGTCAGCATCAGGAGCGTGTCGCGCAACGCGGCCGCCTCCTCGTAGGCATGCCGCTCCGCCAGCTCGGTCATGCGCTGACGGATTTCCTTGAGCGTTTCCGACCGCTCCCCGCGCAGAAACGCGCACGCCTCGTCGAAACGCCGGCGGTACTCCTCCGCGCCGGTTTTGCCCACGCAGGGCGCCGCGCAAAACCGCACGATGTCGTTGATGCAATGGCGGTAGGTATCCGCGTCGGGCACGCGCGGCGTGCACTTGCGCAGGCCGTAGCGCTTCTCCACGAAATCCAGCGTCGCCCGGGCCGCGGCCGACGAGACATACGGCCCGAAGTAACGCGCCCCGTCGTCCCGTTCGAGGCGGCAGGTCCGCAAACGCGGAAACGGCTCGCGCGGGTCGCCCCGCAGCATGAGAAAACGCTTGTCGTCCTTGAAGCTGACGTTGTAGTGCGGCTTGTACTCCTTGATCAGGCGGCCTTCGGCCAGGATGGCTTCCGCCTCGGTGCGCACGGTCAGCCAGTCCAGGTCGGCCACGCTCTTGACCAGGCCCCGCAGCTTGGGCGAGGCGCGCCGCAGCGCCGCGTCCCGGAAATAGGAGGCCACGCGCTTCCGCAGCGAGGCGGCCTTCCCGACGTAGATGATCCGCCCGCGCCGGTTGCGCATCAGGTAGCACCCGGGCGCGTCGGGCAGCTCCCGCAGCTTGCGCCTGACTTTTTCGGGCAGGTTCAATCCAGCCGGATGAGCGCGTACCAGGAATAGTTCCGGCTCTCGACGCGCAACAGCACGCGGCCCGCACCGGCGGCGGCCCGCACCATGCGGTAAAACGCGTCCACGTCGGTAACCGGCTCGCGGTTCACGCTCGCGATCAGGTGGCCCGGCTGAATCCCCGCCTCAAACGCCCGGCTGCCCGGCTCGACGCGCACCACAAGCACTCCGTCGTTGAGGCCGTAGCCGAAACGCTGTGCCAGGTCCGCCGTCAGGTCGCGCACCTCGAGGCCGAGCTCCTCGACGGCGGCGGCCGCGTCTTCGTCCGCGGCCTCCTCCCCCGGGTACGTGCCGATGGCCACGTCGAGCTCGATCTCCTCGCCGTCCCGAAAGACCGTCAGGCCGACCGTCGTGCCCGGCGCGATCATGGCCACGCGGTTACGGAACGTGCTGTTGTTCTCCACCGGTTCGCCGGCCAGTTCCAGGATGATATCGCCGTTGCGCAGGCCGGCTTCCGCCGCCGGCGAATCCGGCACGACTTCCGCCACGAGCACCCCGCGCGCCTCGTCGAGCCCGAACGACGCCGCCAGGTCTTCGTCCACTTCGCCGCGGTTCAGCTGGATGCCGAGATAGCCGCGGGTCACGGACCCGCCCGCGATCAGCTGGTCCTTGATCAACTTGGCCATGTCGATCGGTATGGCGAACCCGATGCCCATGTAGCCGCCGCTCTGGCTGTAAATCGCCGTGTTGATGCCGACAGCGCGGCCGTCCAGGTTCAGCAGCGGCCCGCCCGAATTGCCGGGGTTAATCGCCGCGTCGGTCTGGATGAAGTCCTCGTACTCCGCGATGCCGATATTGCTGCGTCCTTTCGCGCTGACCACGCCGACGGTCAGCGTTTCCGTGAGCCCGAACGGGTTGCCCACGGCAATGACCCACTCGCCGATTTCCAGATCCGACGAGTTCCCCAGCTCGATGCAGGGGAAGTCCTCGCCCTCGATCCGGATCACGGCGACCTCCGATTTCGGGTCCGTGCCGACCCGCTTGGCCTCGAATTCCCGGCCGTCGCTCAGGGTGACGGTGATCTTATCGGCGTCGCCCACCACGTGGTTGTTGGTCAGGATGTAGCCGTCCTCGCTGATCAGGAAGCCGGACCCCTGCGCCGTCTGGCGGTAACCGCGCGGCTGGGAGCCGCGGCCGCCGAAGAAACGTTCGAAGAACTCGTCCCCGAAAAACCCGAACGGATCGTTGAAATAGTATTCGGGCTGCCGCGGGCCGCGCACCTGCACCGTGCGCTCCGACTGGATGAACACCACGGCCGGAATCGCCTTGCGTGCGACCGCGGAAAAGGTACGGCTGGTTTCCCTGAGAATATCGGGGGCGCCCGCTTCGATCCCGCTGCGTCCGATGCCCGCGCTGCCCAGTACCAGCGCGACCGGCAGCGCGGCCTTCAAGAGTCGGCTCGGCCATGTGCACATACTTGCCCTCCTCGCGTCTTGGG
>JAFGIZ010000180.1 GCA_016929365.1 Lentisphaerota bacterium | reverse complement strand
GGTTCCCCCCGAAGGTCCCGGCCCGCACCAGCAGCATCACGCCGCCGTCCCGGTCGAAAAGCACGGGCGCGGACCGCGCTTCCCCGCCGTTCACGTACGTGACGCGCACGACGCCCCCTCCGGCCGGGACGTCCGGCGCCAAGGCGAGGCGGAACACGCCCTGCCCGAACGGTTCGGTCTCGTGCGACGCGCGCGCCGGACCGTCCGGCGGCCCGGCCTCCCACCGCCCCCAGGCCGCCCTGCCTCCCGGTCCGAAGGGCCGGACCCGGAACTGCAACACGGTGTCCGCCGCGCCGCGCCGCGGCACGTCAAACACCCAGGACGCCCGCCCGCCGCAGGCCACCGCGGGGTCGTCCGGAACCGATAACGGCCGGACCTCCCGACGGGCAACCAGGATGTCCCGGTCCAATTCGCGCCGGTCCGGCGCCGTCAACCCGCCGGCGAGCAGATGCCACTGCAGCATGCCGTACACCATGCCGCCGGCCGCGCCCAGCAACAGGGCGTTCAGCCCCACCAGCCCCAGCCACTTGCCCAGCCAGATCTCGAAAGCGCGAACCGGCTTGACGGCCGTCAGCCGCAACGTCCGCGCTTCGATATCCTGCGCCACGGCGCCGCAGGCGGCCCACAGCGTCGCCACCCCCAGGAGGAAGCCCCCCGCGCCCAAGGTATACACCACGAGGATCCGTACGCGCCCCGCGGCGGTGCCGTCGCCTTCCAGCGTGAGCGGCAACCCGGCGGCCGTCGCCAGCAGGAGCACTATCAGCGCCGCGACCAGGCGGGACCGTACCGCGGCCCGCAGGGTCAGCAGCGCGATTGCCGGTACGGCCCGCGGCATCAGGCGCCCCTCAAGTACGGCGCCACCGCCGAGGCGGAATCCCCCTCCGCCGGCGCCTCGTGTGCCTGCGCCACCACGTCCAGGAAAAACCGTTCCAGGGTCACGGACGGATGCCGCACATCGGGCTCGCCCCCGGCCATCTCGCGCACGCGGGCCAGCAGCTCGCGCAGGCGGTCCGGGGGCAGGACCGGCAGCGTCATCTGCAGCTGGTCCTCCTTCCGCAACAGCTCCCGCACCGGCCCCAGCGCGCGCAGGCGGCCCCGGAACAGGATCCCGATGCGGTCGCACACGTCTTCCACGTCGGCCAGCAGGTGGGACGAGAGGATCACGGTCTTCCCGCGTCCCGCCAGGGCCCGGATCAGGTCCTTCATCCGGCGGCAGGCAACCGGGTCCAGGCCCGAGGTCGGTTCGTCGAGCAGCACCAGGCGGGGATCGTTAATGAGCGCCTGTGCCAGCCCCACGCGCCGCGCCATGCCCTTCGAAAACTCGCCCACGGGCCGCCGCGCCGCCTCCTGCAGGCCGACCATCTCCAGCAACTGCCCGGTCCGCTCGCGCCGCGTCGCGCCGTCGAGATCGAAGAGGCTGCCGAAAAACATCAGCGTCTCGCGCGGCGTCAGGAACGGGTACAGCCACGTCTCTTCCGGCAGGTAGCCGGTTTCGCGCCGCGCCCGGATGTCGCGCGGCGGCCGCCCCAGCACGCGCACCGTGCCGGCGGTCGGCCGCAGCAGCCCGAGCAGCACCTTGAGCGTCGTGCTCTTGCCCGAGCCGTTGGGGCCCAGCAGCCCGAACACTTCCCCCTTCCCGATGCGCAGATTCAAACCGTCCACCGCGCGCACCTTCGGCCGGCGCCAGAAATCGCGGAAGATCTTGACGAGCCCGTCCACGTCCACGGCGGGCGCCGGATCGGGCGCGGCGGGCAGCGGATCGAAAGAGTCGGTCATGGCATCGGGGTCCGTTCCGGTTCGTGCGTTACTTCAACTCCATGTTCCGGAAACCCAGCACGGCCAGGGCCAGAAACGCCGCCGTGCAGAGCCCGGCGTACAGGGACGCCGCGCCGACGTAAGACCACGGAATCCGGCCCCCGCTCATCAGCGCGTCGGCCATCCAGAAATGCCGCCAGTTGGGCAGCAAACGGTACAAAACCGCGGCCGGCGCCGACGGCGCGGCGTTACGGCCGAGGCAGGCGTCGGACATCAGGCCGGCCAGAAAGAAGAACGTACAGAGGGTCATAACCGGCGCCGGCCCCAGGCGTACGGCCAGCGCGACGGCCAGCGCGGTCAGCGCCAGCAGGGCCAGGCCGATCAGCGCCCCCGCCGGCAGCAGGCGCCAGTCCAGGCGCGGCGCGTACGGCGCCCACTGCCCCAGGCGGTCGAAACATCCCGCCGTCACCAGGACCAGCGCCAGGCCCGCCAGGAGTGTCGCGCCCGCGGCGGTCCCGAACGGCCGCCGCCGGAGCGTCCACAACCCGCCGGCCAGGCACGCGGCAAAGGGTACCGCCGCCAGCATCCAGCCCGTGCGCCAGTCGGTCACGTAACCCACCGCCTGCGCCGTGGCGGTAAACCGCTCCGCGACGCGCTCGGCCAGGAGCGTCGCGCCCGTCAGGGCAAGCGAGAACGCGAGCACGATGGCGGCGAGACCCGCAAACTTGGCCAGCACGAAAACCCCGCGCCCGACCGGCTTGCCGAGAACCGCCGACCCCGTGCCGCCGCGCACGTCGCCCGAGACCGTGGCGGCCGCGGCATAGGCCGCCAGGAACAGCCCCCCCACCAGGTGCAGGGCCAGGCCGGCATCACGCGCCAGCTTGCCCGGTTCGCCGAACTGGTGCAGCAGGACCAGCGGCGCCAGGCCGGTCAGCAACACGCACGAACCGGCCAGCAGCAGGCAAATCGGCCGGCGAACCGTTTCCAGCGCCGTCAGCCGCGCGATTGCCGCACCCTGCCGCCACGCATTCATCGCAGACCGCCCGTACCCAAAGCCTTCCCGAAAGCCGGCCATCGGCGATCGTCTGCCGCGCTCAACCGGACCCGCCGACAGCCGATGACCTTCTTTCCCTGCGTCGTCCTCGCGGAAACTACTGCTTGTCCAGCTCCTCCATCGCGGCGCGGCGGCTCAGACGCACCCGGCCGCGGTCGTCGATGCCGATGC
>JAFGIZ010000179.1 GCA_016929365.1 Lentisphaerota bacterium | reverse complement strand
CTGCCCAGCAGATCGTCCAGCCAGGAAAAGAGGAGCGCCCCGACGCCCGCCGTGATGTTCAACGTGATCCCGAAGAGCAGGATATTCTCGTCGGCCAGGCCGAAGGTTCCCGCGGCATAGACCCCGCCGAAGGCGAAAATCGTGGCCAGCCCGTCCACGTACAGCATGCGGGCGACGAGAAAGCGGACGACCGATCCGTACCGGCGCAGGTGCCGGAGCGTATCGGCGAGCTGGCGCAGGCCGTCGCGCACCGCGCGCGCCGCGGTGATTCCGCGCGCCGGCGCGTCCGGCGTCAGGACGAACAGGGGCAGCGCGAACAGCGCATACCAGGCGGCAACGAGCGGGAACGTGGCCCGGATATGATGCGCGGCGCCGCGGTCCAGGTCGAACCAGGCGTCCTCCCGCACGAACGCGAACAGCGCGACCGTCAGGCAGGCCAGCCCCCCCGCATAGCCGAGCGCCCAGCCCCAGCCCGACCAGCGGCCGGTGCGTTCGGGTTCCGCCAACGCCGGCAGCATGGCGTTGTAGAACACCGCCGCCAGCTCCGTGCCGATGATCCCGAGCCAGACAAGCAGCATGGCCGCCGGCAGCGCCGCGGCCCGCGGCGGAATGAACCAGAGCAGCGCCGTGGCTGTAACGGCCAGCAGTGTAAATGCCCCGAGCCAGGGTTTGCGGCGGCCTTTGCGGTCGGCCACGGCGCCCGTAACCGGGCCCAGCAGCGCAATCACGAAGCCCGCCGCACCCACGGTCAGGCCCCAGCGTGCCCCGCCCTGCCCGGGATCGGCCGCCACGCGGCGGGCAAAGTAGGCCGCAAAAACGAAGGTCTGGATAACCGCCGCGAACGCGCTGTTGGCCCAGTCGTAGACGGCCCAGGCCCAGAGGCCGCGGACCGGGGTCCTGCCGGTTGCGGTACGCTTCGTTCCGTTCATGGCCGCCGGGTCATATGCCGTTCCGCTTCAGCCGCCCGGCGGCCCGGGCTGTTTCCGTGCCAGGAAGGCGCACACGTCCGCGTCGCTGAGCTGGCCGAACCGTTCGTACCACTGGCCCACCGCCTGGAAGGCCGGCGGGGCCGACAGGCACACCACGTCGTCCGCCTCCCGCCGGATCCGCTGCAAGGAATCCGGCGCCGCGACGGGCACGGCCACGACGACCGGGTTGGCGCCCTGCTTGCGCAGCGCGCGCACGGCCGCGTGCATCGTGGCGCCCGTGGCCAGGCCGTCGTCCACCAGGATGACTGTGCGTCCCGTTGTCTCCAGGGGCGGTTTGCCCCGGCGGTACGCCGCTTCGCGCCGTTCCAGCTCTTTCTGTTCTGCCGCGGCCACCGTGTCGAGCTCGTCCCCGGTCACGCCGAGGGCGTCGATCACGTCGTCGTTGAGCACGCGCACCCCGCCCGAGGCCAGCGCGCCCACGGCCAGCTCCGGCTGGCCCGGCGCGCCCAGCTTGCGCACCAGGAACACGTCCAGCGGCGCGGCGATCGCGCGGGCGACCTCGTCGGCCACCGCCACGCCGCCGCGCGGCAGCGCCAGGACCAGCACCTTCGGATCTTCCGCGTAATGCCGTAACCGCTTCGCCAGCTGCCGGCCCGCGTCCTGTCTGTCCTTGAATCGCGTCATCGTCCTCCCGTCTGTTCCCCGTTCAAGCCGTCTGCCCCCGGCGCAACCCCGAACCCTGCCTTCGAAAACCCCCGGCCGGGACCGCCGCCCCAACGATAGCGCGACCCGCGCCCCCGTGCAACCCCGCTCCGGGCCGGCGGGGCCCCGATTTAACGCGTTGCGCGGCCGGAGGCGGATTGTTAGGCTCGCTGTCCGGTCCGGTATACCGGGGAGGTGCGCTGCATGTCCGAACAATCCGATTTTTCCGCCGTACTGGAAGACGCCCGCGCCCGCGGCATCCGTACGGTCGACCTGCAGTTCACTGATATTTTCGGCAACATCAAGTTCAAGACCGTGTCCTTCGACGAGTTCGTGGACGAGCGCGAGTACCTCAAGGGGTACGGTGTGGACGGCTCTTCCATCAACGGCTACGGCGTGCCCGTGGAGGAATCCGACCTGATCATCATGCCGGACCCGGCCACGTTCCGCTGCCTGCCCTGGGCGGCCGATGTCGCGCGGGTGATCTGCGACGTGCGCATTCCGTCCGCCGACGGGGCCGGCGCGCCGTTCGACGGCGACTCCCGCTCGGCGCTCCGGCGCGTCCTGGCGCAGATGCCGGACGTGTTGCGGGAAGGGGACGGCGCGGACCGGGCCGCGTTCGAGTATCACGTGGCGACGGAGCTGGAGTTCTTCGTGCTCGACCGCGAACGCAACCCCGTGGACCAGCTCGGCTACTTCGACGCGCCGACCGCGAAGATGCGCCATTTTCTCACGGAGGTCATGGAAGCCATGAACCGGATGGGCATCCGCTACGAGGTGTACCATCACGAGGTCGCCCCGTCGCAGTTCGAGTTTGATTTCCGCTACGGCGAGGCGCTTGAGATCGCCGACGCCACCGTCACGCTGAAGGACATCATCCACAACTACGCGGAGCACAACGCGCTGCTGGCGACGTTCATGCCCAAACCGTTTTTCAACATGAACGGAAGCGGTATGCACTGTCATTTCAACCTTTCCCGTTATACGTCGCACCGCGACGGCAAGCGGGACAAGACCAACCTGTTCCACGACGGGGCCCGCCGCGACCTGTCGGAAACCGGGCTGCACTTCATCGGCGGGCTGCTGGCGCACGCCCCTGCGCTCACCGCCGTCACCAACCCCACGTGCAACAGTTACAAGCGGCTCGTGCCCGGCTGGGAGGCGCCGGTGAACATCGCCTGGGGCCGCAAGAACCGCACGGCCCTGATCCGGGTCCCGCACGGCAACCCGCGCGCGCTGCGCTGTGAATACCGCTCGCCCGATCCGAGCTGCAACCCGTACCTGGCCTTTGCCGCCACCCTCGCCGCCGGCCTGGACGGGATCCGCCGCCGGACCGATCCGGGGGCGGCCGTCGAACATGATCTCTTCCACGGCGCGCAGGAGACGCCGACGCTGCCCGGTTCCCTGGACGCGGCGCTCGATTGTCTCGAAGCGGACCCCGTCGTGCGCGATGCGCTGGGCGGCCACATCCTGGCCAACTTCCTCGACGCCAAGCGCGCGGAGGCCCGCACGTATCACGCCCGGCCGAGCAACGTCGATTTCGACATGTACCTGGACGTCTGAACCTCGAACCCGTAGCGGGCATGCCCGGAAAGGCGGCGGATCCGACAAAACGGCTTGACCTCGTCCGCAAGCCATGCCATGCTACACACTGGTGTTCCGGGACGGGCCAACAGGGGGCCGGTCGCGGAGATTTCTGAGACCCTGGGAAGGAGGTGATCCTATGTCTAATGCGACATCTGGTGCCTCCGGAGCAACGTCTTAGCACCAGGTTGACGGAGGCTCCAATGGCCAGGGCCCTGTCCCCGCGGACGGGGCCCTTTTTACCTTCAGGCCCGCGGCGGAAAGCGAGGGTGCCGTGACAGCGGAATCTGCAGAGCCGGGCGAGGGCATTTACACCTGTCCCATGCATCCGGAGGTCGCGCAGCAGGGCCCCGGGTCCTGTCCGGAATGCGGCATGGCCCTGGAGCCGAAGGATTCGGGCGGCACGGAGGATGACGCGGAGCTGCGGGACATGTCGCGGCGTTTCCGGGCGGCCCTGGCGCTGACCGCGCCGCTGTTCCTGCTGGCCATGAGCGGGATGCTGCCGGGCGACCCCGCGGGCCGGCTCATGCCCCGCGCGGCCTCCAACTGGATTCAGCTTCTGCTGGCCACCCCGGTGGTGCTCTGGGCGGGCTTGCCGTTCTTCGTACGCGCCTGGCGCTCCGTTCTGGCGCTGAGCCCCAACATGTTCACGCTGATCGCCACCGGCAGCGGCGCGGCCTATCTGTACAGCGTGGCGGCCGCGCTCTTTCCCGGCGCCTTCCCCGATGCCTTCCGGGACAACGGCCGCGTGGACGTCTATTTCGAGGGCGCCGCCGTCATCATCACCCTCGTCCTGCTCGGGCAGGTGTTGGAGCTGCGCGCCCGCCGCCGCACCGGCGAAGCCGTGCGCAGCCTGCTGCAGCTCGCCCCGGAAAAGGCCCGCCGTGTCCGCGACGGCGAAGAAGAGGAGATCGCGCTGGACGCGGTGGAGGTCGGCGACGTGCTGCGCGTGCGGCCGGGCGAGAAGATCCCGGTGGACGGCGAGCTGACCGAAGGCCGCAGCACGGTTGACGAGTCCATGCTGACCGGCGAGCCGACCCCCGTCGGCAAGGCGCCGGGCGATACCGTAACGGGCGCGACGGTCAACCAGGACGGGACGTTCCTGATGCGGGCCGCCCAGGTGGGACGCGATACCGTATTGGCGCAGATCGTCGGCATGGTCCGCCGCGCGCAGCGCAGCCGCGCGCCGATCCAGGGCCTGGCGGACCGCGTCGCGGCCTGGTTCGTGCCGGCGGTCATCCTGATCGCCCTGGCCACTTTCGCCGTCTGGGCCGCGGTCGGACCCGACCCCCGCCTGGCCCATGCGCTGGTCAATGCCGTCGCGGTCCTGATCATCGCCTGTCCCTGCGCGCTGGGGCTGGCCACGCCCATGTCGATCATGGTGGGGGTGGGGCGCGGCGCGCAGGCCGGCGTGCTGGTCAAGAACGCGGAGGCGCTCGAGCGGCTTGCGCGCGTCGATACCGTGGTCATCGACAAGACCGGCACGCTGACCGAGGGGCGGCCCTCGGTCACGGAGGTCTACGCCGCGGGCAAACAGGAGGACGACGCGCTGCTGTGCACCGCCGCGTCGCTGGAGCAGCGCAGCGAGCATCCGCTGGCCGCCGCCATTGTGCGCCGCGCTTCGGAGCGCGGGTTGGAGCTGTACAGCGTGAGCGACTTTACGGCCAAAGCCGGCAACGGCGTCAAGGGCGTGGTGGGCAACCGCAAGGTCTGTATCGGCCGGCCGGAGTTCCTGAAGGGCAACAATGTCCGGGGCGTGGACACGCTCAGGCAGAAGGCGCGGGAGCTGGAGCAGGGGGGCGCCACGGTGATTTATGTCGGCATCCGCCGCCGGGCGGCGGGCCTGATTGCCGTCGCGGATCCGCTGCGCGAGGATGCCGCGCTGGCCGTGGGCGCGCTGCACGACGCAGGCCTGCGCGTCCTGATGCTGACCGGCGACAATGAAACCGCCGCCCGGACCGTCGCCGGCGAGCTCAAGATCGACGAGTTTCACGCCGGCGTCGCGCCGGAAGACAAGCACGAACACGTCGCCGGGCTCCGGAAGGAGGGGGCGCGCGTGGCCATGGCCGGCGACGGCATCAACGACGCGCCGGCGCTGGCCGCTGCGGACGTCGGCATTGCCATGGGGACGGGCACCGACGTCGCCATCGAAAGCGCGGGCATTACCCTGCTGCACGGCGACCTGCGGGGCCTCGTCAAGGCCGTGCAGCTCAGCCGTGCGGTGATGCGCAATATCCGCCAGAACCTCGTCTTCGCCTTCGCCTACAACAGCATCGGCGTGCCGGTCGCCGCGGGCGTGCTGTATCCTTTTTTCGGGCTGTTGCTCAGTCCCATGCTCGCCGCGGCGGCCATGAGTTTCAGTTCCGTTTCCGTGGTTTCCAACGCCCTGCGCCTGCGCAAAACCGGATTGTAACGATGCCTGCCGGGCCCCTCTTCTTATGAGCGAGCACGACGAGCGCCGCCGTGCGGGTCCCGTCGCGGCCTGTGCGGCCGGCGGGCTGCTGGCCCTGGCCGGCCTGGCCGCCCGCGCGCAGCCGCGCCTGTCGGCCGCGCTGTACCTGGCCTCCATCATCACATCCGGCTGGTTCATTGCGCCGCGGGCCCTCCAATCCCTGCGGGGCCTCCGCGCCGACATGCACCTGCTCATGACCGTAGCCGTGACCGGCGCCCTGGCCATCGGCGAATGGTTCGAAGCCGCCAGCGTGACGTTTCTCTTTGCGCTTTCGCTGCTGATGGAGCGCTGGAGCGTCGGCCGCGCGCACCGGGCCATCCGGCGCCTGCTCGACCTGTCGCCCCCGACCGCCCGCTACCGGCCGCCCGGCGGCGGGAACATCGCGGAAGGCCCGGTCGAGGCCGTTCCCGTGGACGCGACGGTCCACGTCCGCCCCGGTGAACGTATTCCGTTGGACGGGGTCGTCATCTCCGGCCGGACCGCGGTCAACGAAGCGCCCATTACGGGCGAAGCGGCGCCCGCGGAAAAAGCGCCCGGGGACACCGTCTTCGCGGGCACGATCAACGAAAGCGCGGCCTTTACTTTCCGGGCCACCCGCCCCGCGGCGGATACGACCCTGGCGCGGATCATCCGGCTGGTGGAAGCCGCGCAGGGGCGCCGCGCGCGCGTCGCACAGTGGGTCGACACGTTTGCCCGTTACTATACCCCCGCGGTGATCGGCCTGGCGGTGCTCGTGGCTTTGTTGCCGCCCCTCTTCGCGGGCGCATGGGGCCGCTGGTTCTACCAGGCCCTGGTGATCCTGGTGATCGCCTGTCCCTGCGCCCTGGTGATCTCGACGCCCGTGACAATCGTCGCCGGCCTGGCCTCCGCCGCCCGCGCGGGCGTGCTCATCAAGGGGGGCGCGTTCCTGGAAGCGCCGGCCGGGCTGGACTGCATTGCCCTGGACAAGACCGGCACGGTCACGTACGGGACGCCCGAGGTGCAGTACGTCGTGCCCTTCAGCGGACACGGCGAGGACGACGTGCTCCGCTGCGCGGCGGCGCTGGAGACGGAAAGCGGCCATCCCATCGCGCGCGCGGTCGTCCGGGCCGCCGAACGGCGGGGCCTGTCCCCGCCGCGGGCCGAGGGCGTGCGCGACCTCAAGGGAAGAGGCGCCGAGGGCCGCATCCGGGGCGCCCTCTACTGGATCGGCAGTCACCGCCTGATGCACGAACGCGGCGCCGAGACCCCGGACATGCACGCCCGGGCCCTGGCCGTGGAGGACGCCGCGCACACGCTTGTCGCGCTCGGAACGGAACACCACGTGTGCGGCCTGCTGGCCGTCGCCGACGGGGTCCGGGAGGGCGCCGCGGACTGTCTGCGCGCCCTGCGCGCTCTCGGCGTGGAGCAGCTGGTCATGCTGACCGGGGACAACGGGGCCACGGCCGCGGCCGTGGCGCGCGCGGCAGGCATCGATACGTTCCAGGCGGAGCTCCTGCCCGAGGATAAAATGCAGGCCGTGAACGCACTCGCCCGGCGTTACCGGCGCGTGGCCATGGTGGGCGACGGTATCAACGACGCCCCCGCCATGGCCGCCGCATCGGTCGCCGTGGCCATGGGCGCGGCCGGCAGCGACGCGGCGGTCGAAACGGCGGATATCGCGCTCATGGCGGACGATCTTTCCAGGCTGCCCTGGCTGATCCGGCACTCGCGCCGCACGCGCCGTATCATCAAGCAGAACATCGCGTTTGCCCTGGGGCTCAAGGCGCTGTTCATGGCGCTGGCCGTGTCCGGCGCGGCCACATTGTGGATGGCCATTACCGCCGACATGGGCGCCTCGCTGGTGGTGATCTTCAACGGCCTGCGCATGCTGCGGGACCGCTGAAGACCGGCGACCCGGGTGACGGGCCTTCCTCAGGCGTTCCAGTGCTTCGGGCGCCCGTAGAAGTCGTACAGGCGTTCCTCGTACGCGCGGTTGACCGGCGCGCCCGGGTCGTAGGGCGGACTGTTCCGGATGTCATCGCGCCGCAGATCGGTCGCCGCCGTCCGATCCGCCCAGTCAATATCCTTGAGCCAGTCGGGCGCCAGCAACACCTTCCGGCCGGGAAGCCAGTTGCGCGTGCTCGCGACGATGTAGCGGACGACCCAGTTCTCGTCGGCCGCGATGAAGTCTTCGATATGGCCGATTTCCCCGTCCGCGGCCGCGATGTGGTAGCCTTGCACATGGCGCACGCTGCGCAGGTGCGTGTCGTCCGCCGCGCTGCCGGGTTCCGGTTCCCGCGGCACGGCCAGCCCGGCGGGCTGGGCGTAGGGTCCCATCATGCCGGCGCCCCAGTAAGGGGTCCAGGCATAGTAACGGAAAAGCTCCATCTCCTGTTGGCGCGACACGGGCTGATCGGCATCGAGGGAGGGGCTGTCCTCGATCTGCGCCTTCGTCAGCGAGACGGGAAAGAGCTGCTTGTCCCAGTCGGGCTCTCCCAGGGCCTGCGGCGCAATCAGGACCTGCCGTCCCGGCAGCCACGTGCCGGTGTCCACCACCAGGTGCCGGATCGTCCAGGCCTGATCGTCAAAGAGAAAATCGTGCGCCTTCCCGATCTTCCCGTCCTCGACATCCATGCGGTATCCCATAAGCTCCGAAAGACTTCTCATCATGACCGTATTCCTTTCTGTTTCCGGGCCTGCCTCCGCGGCGCTCCGCCTGCGGGAGAGGTATATCCTCTCACGCCGTATCCTACCGGCCGCGCACGGGAGAGACGATCGGGGAGGGCCTGACTAAACGGGTCGATCTTCCTGATGCCCTGCCGGGGCCGGTCCCCGCCGTTTCAGGCACAACGGGGTTGGCACAGGCTCCGCATACGTTATGATGCGGGGGGCGGGAAAGACGCGACATGGAAACGCTGGCGGATATTCTGCAAACCGGCGGCCTCGTCCTGGGCTGGGCCGTTACGGCCCTCCTGTGCGCGGCCGGCATCCTGTTGTGCGTCCTGACCCTGTCCGGCACCTGGCTGGTCGTGGCCGCCGCGGCCCTGGCGGCCGTCTTGCGGCCCGGTGCGTTTCCCGGCATCGGCACGGTGCTGGTCTTTGCCCTCGTGTCCGGACTGGCCGAGGGGTTCGAGGCCCTGGCCGGATCCTGGGGCGTGATGCAGCGCGGGGGCTCGAAAACCGCGGGGCTTCTGGCGGCGGTCGGCGGGCTGGCGGGCTTTCTGCTGGGCGGGCTGATTCCCGTGCCGCTGGTCGGGAATTTCATCGGCATGCTCGTCCTCGGGTTCCTGCTGGTGTACGCCTGGGAGCGCCGCCGCCTGCGGCAGGGCGGCGCCGCCGCCGCGATTGCCTGGGGCTCCGTCCTGGGGCGGCTGGCGGTCATGGGCGTCAAGGTCGCCGCGGCGGTCGGCATGAGCGGTGTGCTGCTGTGGGGCCTGCTGCGCGGCTGACCGCGGCGCGGGCTTGATCCGGCGGACCGGATTTGTTATGCACGGCAGTTGTTCGACGGCACACCATGTCTGAAAGGAGTACGTTCATGACCAAGCCCATTGTCGGCGCGCAACTGTATTCGCTGCGGGAGCATTGCAAAACGCTCCCGGATATTGAAAAAACGCTCGGGCGGGTCCGGGACATCGGCTACACGACCGTTCAGCTTTCCGGACTCGGCCCGGCGGACCCCGGCGCCATTGCGAAAGCGGCCGCGGCCGCGGACCTGCGCATCGTTGCCACGCACGTGTCCTGGGAGCAGTGCCGCAACGGGCTGGACGCTTTGATCGCCGAACACAAGACGTGGAACTGCGTTCATGCCGCCATCGGCGGACTGCCCGGCGACTACCGCTCCGCGGACGGACTTAAACGCTTCATTGACGAACTGCCGCCCGTGGCAGAGGGCTTCAGGGCGGCGGGCATCGACTTCTCGTACCACAACCACAACCACGAGCTGGTCCGGATCGGGGCGCGCACCTGGCTGCAGGCGCTTTATGAGGACACCGCGCCCGAGCTGCTGAAGGCCGAGCTCGACACGTACTGGATCCAGGCCGGCGGCGGCGATCCCGCCGCGTGGATTCGCGCCTGCGCCGGCCGGGAGCCGCTCCTGCACTGCAAGGACATGTGCATCACCCCGGAGCGCGAACAGCGTTTCGCGGAAGTCGGCGAAGGGAACCTCAACTGGCCCGCCATCCTGCAGGCCGCCGAGGCGGGCGGCGTGGCGTATCTCCTGGTTGAGCAGGACAACTGTTACGAACGCGATCCCTTCGACTCCATGCGGATCAGCTATGACAATCTCAAGGGCATGGGGTACGCGTAGCGGGCGGGGCCCGGACACGCGGTTCCCTGCAGCAGAGGGCGGCAGATGGCAGAAGCCCTGACCCCCATGATGCGCCAGTACCGCCGGATCAAGGGGGAGCTGCCCTCCGACGTCATCCTCTTTTTCCGGCTGGGCGATTTTTACGAGATGTTTTTCGAGGACGCGCAGGCCGCGGCGCCGATTCTCGACATCGCCCTCACGAAGCGCAACCACGTCCCGATGTGCGGGGTGCCGTATCATGCCGTGGACGGGTATCTTGCCCGGCTCATCCGGGCCGGCCGCAAGGTGGCGCTGTGCGACCAGGTGGAAGACGCCGACGCGTCCAAGCGCATCGTCCGCCGTGAAATCACCCGGGTCGTGACCCCCGGTACGGCGATCGAAGACGCGGTACTCGAGTCCGGCCGCCACAATTTTCTGGCCGCCGTCGTGCGCGACGGCGATACGGCGGGGGCGGCTTTTCTGGATCTGTCCACCGGCCTGTTTTACGGCGAAGAAGCGGACGCGCGGGACGGACTGCCGGGCGTACTGCAGCAGGCGGCGCCGGCCGAGTGCGTGATTCCCGCCGCGGCGGCGGAGGATCCGGAACTGCGGCGCGCGTTCCGCGAGGCGGGCACCGCCACCGTCTCGCCCGGCGACGACTGGCCGTTCGAGTACGAGGCGGCCCACGACGTGCTCGTGCGGCATTTCGGCGTGCAGTCCCTGGCGGGCTTCGGCTGCGACGGGCACCCGGCCATCGTGCGGGCCGCCGGCGGGGTGCTGCACCACGTGCGCGAGGCGCTGCGGCGCGACGTCGGCCACGTGCGCGGCTTCCGCGTCCGCCAGGCCGCGGACATGCTCCTGCTCGACGACGCCACCTGCCGCAACCTCGATCTCGTCCCGCGGCCGGGCGCCCGCCGCGAGACCACCCTGCTGGGGGTGCTGGATGTCACGCGTACCGCCATGGGCGCGCGGCTCTTGCGGGACTGGATCGTGCGTCCCGCGGCCGACCCGGACCGCGTGCGGGCGCGCCACGACGCCGTGGCGGCCCTGACGGAGGACCGGGCACTGCTGCGCGACCTGCGCGATGCCCTGGAGCCCGTACGCGACCTGGAGCGCCTCGTCGCGCGCCTGGGCTCCGGCACGGGCAATGCGCGCGACGTCCGCGCGATCGGCGCGTCGCTGGCCCGCGTGCCCGCCCTGCGCGACGGCACCGCCGCGCACCCCGCAGCCCGCATTCGCGCCCTGGGCGAACAGCTCCGCCCCCTGCCGGAACTCGTAGGTCTCATCGAGCGCGCCCTCGTCGACGAGTCGCCCCTGACAATCCGGGACGGGGGCCTGATCCGCGCAGGCTACCGGGAGGCGCTGGACGCCTTGCGGCAGACGGCGGCGGAAGGCAAGCAGTGGCTGGCGCGGTATCAGGCCAGCGAACAGGCGCGCACGGGCATCAAGAACCTCAAGGTGCGCCACAACAAGGTCTTCGGCTACTACATCGAGATTACCAAGGGCCAGCTGGGCCATGTGCCCGACGACTACACGCGCAAGCAGACGCTCGTCAACGCGGAGCGTTTCATCACGCCCGAGCTGAAGGAATACGAGAACCGCGTCTTCGGCGCCCAGGAGCGGGCCATGGGGCTCGAGTACGAGCTGTTCCAGGAGGTGCGGCAGGGCGTCGTGGAACAGACCGCGGCCATCCAGGCCACCGCCGCCGCCGTCGCGGAGCTGGACGTGCTGGGCGCCTTCGCCGACCGGGCGCTGGCGCTGGGCTACACGCGGCCGGTCATTACCGGCGGCGCGGCGGTGCGGATCAAGGCCGGCCGCCACCCGGTCGTGGAACAGATGCCGGACGCGGAGCGGTTCGTCCCCAACGACACGCTCCTGGATTGCGGGGCCAACCAGCTCGTTATTCTCACCGGCCCCAATATGGCCGGCAAGTCCACGTATATCCGGCAGGTTGCGCTGATCGTGATCATGGCCCAGATGGGCGCTTTCGTGCCGGCCGACGAGGCGGAGCTCGGCCTGGTCGACCGCATATTCACGCGGGTCGGGGCCAGCGACGATCTGGCGCGCGGGCGGAGCACGTTCATGGTCGAGATGCAGGAGACGGCCAACATCCTGAACAACGCAACGCCCCGCAGCCTGATCGTGCTGGACGAAATCGGGCGCGGCACGAGCACGTTCGACGGCATCAGCATCGCCTGGGCCGTGGCGGAATTCCTGCATAACCACGACCGCGTCAAGGCCAAGACGCTCTTCGCGACGCATTACCACGAGTTGACCGACCTGGCGCGCACGATGCCGGGCATCAAGAATTACAACGTCCAGGTGCGCGAGCGGAACGGCACCGTGGTCTTTCTGCGCCGGATCGTTCCCGGGGGCGCGGACAAGAGTTACGGGATCCAGGTCGCCCGCCTGGCGGGTCTGCCGCCCGAG
>JAFGIZ010000178.1 GCA_016929365.1 Lentisphaerota bacterium | reverse complement strand
CCGTGACACTGAGGAACCGGATGCGTTAGTCGCGCTCGTCCGGATCTGTGGGGGCGCCGCCGGGCAACCGGCGGCGCTACCCGGACACAAACGTGGTCTCGTAGCTGCTTGTCCCGACATTTTTCAGCCAGCAGGCGATCGACAGGTTTCCCGACGCGCTGACCGGGTTCCACGTTCCCAGGACGGCCCCGTCCACGGCCCAGGCCGTTGTATCCAATACCTTGCCGTAGCGGTCGTCCCCACTGTTCGTAATGACGGCCCCGTTGGTGAGGACTCCGTCGGCATGGATCCCGGTGAGATCGCGGACGGCGCCGCTTTCAAAATCATAGTGCGCAACCAGTCCCTGGTCGGCAATGAGCGCGCGAACGGCATCCTCGCTCAATGCTTCGTCATAGAACGCTACATCGTCCATATAACCGTTGTACGACACGTTAATCGCGGCTGCCCACGGCACCACACCGAGGGTGAGCACACTCGTCGTGTCCGTGCCGAAGGACCAGGCGGAGGATCCCACGTTGGTCCCGTTGATATAGAGTGTCGCCGTGGTGTTGTTGGACACCGTGATCGCCATGTGCGCCCATGTGTTCGACGGGAAGGCCTGGGTGGATGTCACCGCCGCGATGCCCTGCCGCATCCACCGAACCTGGCCGGGGGGCGACTGGTCCGTCGCCAGAATTCCGCACTGGAACATCATGTTGGTACTGCTCCAGCTATCCGTCTTCTGCACAAAGAACGTCTCCACGGGGCTTGACGCGACGTTATAGAGCCAGCACGCAATCGTCAGGTCGCCGGAGGCGCTCACGGGATTCCAGTTTCCCAGGATGGCCCCGTCCTTGGCCCAGGCTGTTGTGTCGAGCACGTTGCCGAAGCGCGCCGCGCCCGTGGCCGTGCCGCTGTCTGAAATGACGGCCCCGTTGGTCAGGACGCCGTCGGCGTGCGTGCCCGTCTCATCGGTGACCGCGCCCGACTCGAAATTGTAGAAGGCAACCAGGTCGGCCCGCGCCGCGCCGGCAACGCCCCATCCCAGCGCCAGGGTCATAATCAGGATATGACCGAGAAAGGATACATCTTTGCTGTTCTTCATGTCACCGCTCCCGTGTTCCTGCCTTGTCAGGCTGTTTCTCCCTCCACCAGTTTGCCCGGCAGAAGCTGCTCGGCCTCGACGGGCTCGTGTCCGTTCAACAATCGCCGCATCATGGCCACCGCCGTTGCGGCCAGGCGTTCCACGTCAAATTCGTAACGCGTCACGGCTCGATGATACGGCAACGGCACCTTGCGGTTGGCGTACGAAAGGAGCCGCAGGTCGCGCGGCGGCTCCACCCGAAGCTGGAGCATGGCGCGCAACACCCCGGCACACAGGACATCATCGGCGACGATCACGCCGTCGGCCCGCGGTGTTTCCGTCCAGAAGCGGGTGAACAACGCGTGCCCCGCTTGCTCGGTCCAGCCGCCCTCGCCGTGCGGCGCATCCAGGTGCC
The DNA here is from genome assembly GCA_016929365.1 of Lentisphaerota bacterium. GTDB lineage: Bacteria > Verrucomicrobiota > Kiritimatiellia > UBA8416 > JAFGIZ01 > JAFGIZ01. Next base: position 9,954 of record JAFGIZ010000178.1, on the reverse strand, counting down.
TGAACGCGAGTCCCGCGTTCCCGGCCAGGGGGGCGCAAAGCTCCGCGACGGTTCTCCGGGCACGCGGCCGCGGCCCGGTGTAACGCGGCCACAGCAGGCAGACGCTGCGGCAGCCGGCGTCGGCCAGGTGTTTCACGGCGGCGCTGTAAAACGCCTCCATATCAACCCCGACGCGATGACGACCGCCATGCGCGCCCAGCAGCACGACCGGTACGCCGGCCTCCTCGAGGCGCGATTCCACGGCATCGAGTTCATGAAACGTGAATACCGCCCGCAAGCGGGTCAGGACATCTTTCTGCAATACGTCGAGCGAGGCCGGCATCTCCCAGCCGGAAACCGACCCTTCGCCGAGATGCATGCGCACCTGCCAGCGGGGATTTGTCTCGCGCAGGGCCTGGGTCAGCGCCGCCGTGGCCATCCGGTAGGCCGGAGAGGCTTCGGCCGTCATCATGCGGTCCGACAGGACAATCCCGATTTCTCCAGTCGCCACGGGATTGGCGACAAATACGCCCTTACGCGGCACGCGTTCGATCAGGCCGCGCGCTTCCAGGAGATCGTAGGCCCGGTCCACGGTGGCGCGGCTGGCCGATAACGTGAGCATGACATCGGGCACGGGCGGCAACGGCATGCCGATCTCGAGCCCGTCGATCATGTGGGCCAACGCGCTGTACGCTTCCTGTACGCGCGGACGGTTTCCCAGCACACTCTTCATTGTGACGACATAACTATGCCGACACAGCGCGCCATAGTCAAGCCCCAAAATTACGCAAGCGCGGGTAAGGGGTTGTTCCCTTGCGCCATGCCGAGGGGCTGCAGCGGAGTTGACGCGAGAAGACGGTACTGAAGTAGAACGGTGAGCTAAAACCCGTGCGCCGGCTCACTTCGTCGATCGACATGTCGGTCTCGCGAAGCAGCTCGCAGGCCCGCTCCAGTTTCAGCCGGCGCCACGCACTGACCACCGTCTCACCCAGCTCCCGCCGCGCCAGGCGGCACAGATGGCCCTTGCTGATACCCAGGTGTCCGGCCATCCGGGACAAATCCATGGGGGCGTCCAGCCGGCGTTCCATGTAGTCGCACAGCTCCCGTCGCGTCACCGGGGGTCCGGCCGCCGGCTCCGGCTGCTCGTCCAATGTCACGAGGAGCACGGCCAACAAGGCGTCGAGACGGACCATACGCGGTTCCGCGGCCTCGTTCGCGGGCCGATGGTGTTGCATCTCTCCCAGCACGGGGAGCGCGTCCTGCCGGCACGGGTGCTCACCGAAGTCGCACCCGAGGGATGTTCGCAGGCGGGCCGCGATGGCCAGCGCTTCGGTGCCCGCGAAGCGCACGTAGTAATGATCGTACGGGGCGGCGGGATCGGCGGCCAGAACACCGACGCGCGGACCGGGCAACACCATCCCGATCATGCCGCCATGCACCGGGATGACCTTTCCCCGCACCCGGTAGCTGCCCTTGCCGGAGAGAACCACGGTCAACATGGCGTCCCCGAAATACGTGCCCAGGGTCGCATGCCACGGCGCGTCGCATATGCGCCCGAACGTGCGCACCCGGAAGGGGCATGCGGTCGGGGGCGACGGCTTCCGTAAATAAGGCGACGGGGTTGTCATGACGCAAACGTGTTAACATAGTGAATGTGTATAATCAACATTTTAGATTAAATTTAGCTAAGCGCTTCCCGCATGGGATTATATAGTGAATTCCAGATGTAACTTGGGAAAGAGGATGGAGGTCGATTATGAAGGGACCCAAGGTCGTCGTTCTCGGAGCGGGCAGTATTTTCTTCGGACGCCAGGCCATCTGGCAGATGGTTGCCAGCGAGGTGCTGAACACGGGTACGCTCGGGCTGGTCGACACCGACCCGAGTCATCTCGCGCGCATGACGCACCTCGCGCAGAAAGCCATTGCGCATCGCGGCGTGCCGTTGACGCTCGAATCGTCGACCGACCGGCGCGAGGTGCTGAAAGACGCCGACTTCGTTGTATTGTCCTTTGCCGAAAAGTCCGTCCCGAACCGCGCGCGCGACTGCGAGATTTCGGCGCGGTACGGCATTCGCATGTGCAGCGGCGATACGATCGGACCGGGCGGCATCATGCGCACGCTGCGCGAGTTCCCTCACATCCTGGAGTGCTGTGCCGACGTTACGGATCTGTGTCCGAATGCGTGGGTCATCAACTATATCAACCCCACGGCAGCCAACGGGATCGGGCTGCAGCGTTTCGCGCCCGAGCTGAAGACGTTTGCGTTGTGTGACGGCCTGCACATGCCGCATGTTAAGAACAGCTACGCCCGGAGGGCCGGTATCATCGGGCCGGACGAGGTGCTGACACCCGAACAGGATGCAGACTTCGATTTCCGGATCGCCGGGCCCAACCATTTCACCTGGCTGCTGAAGGCGGAGTACCAGGGCGCGGACAGGGTCCCGGCCATTGCCGAGTCCCTGCGCCGGAGCGCGGCCACCGAAACCGACGGCCCCGACAAGGGCGCCAAGGCCCGGTTCAACGACGCCATTACGTACGAACTGTACAAGGCCTTCGGTTATGTCCCGACCTGTACCGGGCATACCAAGGAATACGTTCGGTACTGGCAGGGGCACAACCTGACCGAGGATGCGATTCCGCCGCTCGACCTGTGGGATCACATTCCGCGTTACGAATGGCATTGGCGAAACTGGAACGAAATCGACGGCTACAACTACGGCGTCCTGCCGATGGAAAGGTTTTTCGCGGAGACCCGTGCCGACCACGCCACGGACATTATCGAAACCATGTGGGGCGGGCGCAACAAACCGTTTTTCATCAATACGCCCAACGGGACGGCGGTGCCCAACATGCCGGACGATGCCTTCCTGGAGATGCTGTGCGATCTCAGCATGGACGCCGTCACCCCCCGCGAGGTCGGCCCCGCACCGGTGGGGTTGCGCGGCTTGTGGCAACAGGTTCTCGACACGCACGAGCTGACCGCCCGGGCCGCCCGGAGCGGCGATCGGGACCTGCTTTATGCCGCCTTTGCGTGCGACCCGCTGACGCAGAGCCTGGCCGACACGAGACGCCTGATCGAAGCGCTGCTGCAGGCCGAAAAGGACATGCTGCCCGCGTTCTGGTTCTGATGAAAAGAAGCCGCCACGGCGGCGGAACCGCTACCGCCGGCGCCGGCAGCCGACGAAGTACTCGCAGCGCCCGGGTTCGACATCGGTCAGCTCCAATACCTGCCGCCGTGCCCGGAAGCCGGCCTCGCGCAGCAGGCGCAGCCAGGTTCGGCGCGGGAACAGGCCGCAGGTGTGCCGTTCGTGTTCCACGCGCGGCGGAGCCGCGCCCTCGCGCCGCACCAGCACGAACTGCGTGAGGTACGTCGTATCGTCCGGGTCGGGATCCCATGACCATTGCAGGTAACGCGCGCCCCGCTCGCCGTCATCGCGGCCGCCGTGGCCGGTTGTCGTGACAAACGTCTCCGCGGTGTGATCCGGCGCCACCAGCACGGCGCCGCCCGCCCGGCAGTGCGCCGCCGCGGTCGCCAGCAGCCGGCGCAGTTCCGCCTCCGTCACGAGGTACACGACGGCGTCGTGTATGAACACGGCATCAAACCGCTCGTCCAGGCGAAAGGTCCGCATATCGCCCTCGAGATGCCGGCATTCGGGATTGAGCGCGCGGCTGACCGCCAGCATGGCCGGCGAGGCGTCCACGAGGGTCATTTCAAAACGCCGTTTCAGGTGCGAGGCGTTATTGCCGCCGCCGCTGCCCAGCTCCAGCACGCGCCGCACCGGACCGTCGCAGGCGGCCTCAAGCGCGTTCGCGTACACCTCCGCTTCCTCGCGGTAGTCGTCCGGACTGGATACCAGGGGCCACCAGCCGGCCCACTCCGTGTACAGCCGGGGCAGCCGCATCAGGAACCTCCGTGGATAAGCCGCGGCAACCGTTCCAACGTATCCATGCGTGCGCCGCGTGCAATCCGCGTCATCTGTAGAAACCCTACGAGAAGCCCGGTTCGGGGGTCAAGCATCAGGACGGCCCAGGCGTCATGCCGTTTCCAATCCACGCTGGGCGTCATGTGCCGTGTAGAAGGGCACCTCCATAAAGATCCGGCTGCAAATCGTCCATTGTCTCCTGGGGAACGCATGGTATGATCGAGGGCGCGGAAGAGGGGGCGGCACGCGGGCCGATGATGTTTGCATAGCCGGCGCCGCGTCGTCGCGAGGGACCATGATAACCGTGATGACACGCAAGAGCAGACGAGCCATCGCCGCCCTCGTATTGGGCGGCCTCATGGGCGCCGCCCGCGCGGAAACACCCTCCGGCGCCCCCGTGCCGCCGCGTGTTGCGGAACCCTGCGTGTTCACCGACGGTCTCGCGCGGATCGCCGTGCCCGGGCTGTCGGGCACGGTTGCGTACCGGGTTCAAACAGTGACCGTCGACGGCTGGGGCCCGGCCGGCGAAGGGCGCGCCCCGGTGCGCGACGGGGGCATCGACATCCCGCCGCTGGCGGAAGGCATTCACATTGTCACGCTGCCGGCCCGTGCCGGGGATGCCGAGGTCCGCTTCCTGGCCGTAACGCCGCCGGAGGCGCCGGACCCCGAGACGCTGCGCCGGACCCTGCCCCGAACGGCGGAGAAACTCCTGTCCGGACAGGCCTTCCGCCTGCTGTCGATGGGAGACTCGGTCACGGCCACGGGCGACTACGAGTCGTTGCTCGTCATGCTGCTCAAGCGGGCGACCGGCAACGACCGGATCAGCTTCCTCGAACGCGCCTATCCCGGGCGCAGTGTGGATGCCACGGTGCGTGAATTCCCGCGGGACGCGGCGGCGAACGATCCGGACCTCGGACTGTTGATGTACGGACTGAACGACCAGGCGGCCGGCTACGTGCTGGCCGACTACGTGGCCCAGTACGGCTGGGTGGCCGGGCACCTGGCGTCGGCGTGCAACGCCGACACGGTCTTCATGCAGCCGACCCCGGTGTTCTACCTCTCCGTGTTCGGCGTGACGCAGTCGAGGCCAGGGCTCCCGCCCGATCCGCCGTGGTTCATCATGCGCACGGTGCGCTTTGCCCACGCCCTGCGGGGGCTGGGCGCCGAGCTGGGGGTGCCGGTCGCGGAGACGTTCGATGCCTTGTGGGGCCGGGGCGGACCGACGCTCGAGGATTCGGCCCGCGCGATGTGGCCCTGCTTCCCGCCGCACCATCGTATGCAGCTGCACAGCCTGCTCGAATCGGACGGCCGGGGCGACTGCATCCATCCCAACGCTTTGGGCCACCTGCAGCTTGCCCGGGCCGCTTTCCGGGCGATCGCCGGTACGCCGCCGCCGGAGCCGCCCCTGGCGCTTCGCGGCGTAACGCGCTGGACGGACCGGGGCGCGGTCAGCACCGTGACCGCGGTGCACCGCGGGGCGTCCCCGCGCCGCGGGTTGCTCAAGGCGTACCCGCTGCGCGATGCGGCGGTCCTCATGGACCGGCCCGGCTGCTACGCGCTGGACCCCGGCGCGTCGCTGCGGTTTGAGGTGCGGCGGCCCGACGTCCACGCGGCGGAGGCGCTCCTGTCGCACCCCTATAACCGCTATCTCGCCCGCGGGACCCCGGTTATTCCGGTCGTCGATTTCGCGGACTGCGGCAGCCGGGTCTACGCGGTCGAGGCGCCCTTCGAGGTGCCGCTGGCGATTGTCCGCGAGCGGATGACGGTTACCGGCCGGCAGGTTCCGGTTACCGTGCGGTGCGGCGACGAAACATGGACGCGCACCGTCACGATTCCCGCGGGCGCCGCGGTGGGAGGCACGTCGGTTGTCGAACGCGTGACGCGTGACGGCGCTGCCGGCGCCGCGGCGGCGGAGGTTCTGTATGCACGGTACGGCGCGGCGAGGCGGGGCGAGGCCGAGCTGGACGGGCGCCTGGACGAATGGGGAGCACACGTGTGGGAGCCGGTGGGGTTTCCCGTCCAGGCGCGCGCGCGCCTGAAACCGGAGGACGCACGGGAAAGCCCGGACGAGTTCTTCCTGCACTGGGCGTTCAAGGCGGGGACGAACGGCCTGTACCTCGCCGCTCGCATCCGGGGCGATCCGTCGGGCGACCGCTGCTTCATCTTTTTCGATCCGCGTCCGCCGGAGGCCCTGGGCACGGTGGGGGGGTATTATTGGGTGCTGGGGGCGCGGCGCACTCCCATGTTGGTGGAAGATGGAACCGTGCGCCTCTTCAAAGGAGAAACGTCCCCCGCGGCGGCTCCGGTGCCGCGCGGGGCCTGGCAACGGAAAGGCAACAGCGCCACGTTGGAAATCCATGTGCCGTATGCCGTGATGGAGCGGGAGGCGTGGCCCCCGTCGGGCGATCTCGGGGTTTCGATCGTGTGGGAGCACGATCACGGCGACGGGCGGCGGACCCGCCTGTGTTGGACCGAAACCGCCCACGAGTGGACGCCGGTCCGGTACGGGGTGGTGCGCCGTGCCGGGGGCGCCACGTCGCCGGATACCGCATGGCCCTACCTTGTGCGCGTGGAGTAGAGCAATGGAAAGCAAAAAGCCCGTTTCGTGTCGCCCAAAATCGAATTCCTCGCCAAGGATTCCACCGTGCGAATGAATGCTCACAGGACCGGCCTGGCCTGTCTGCTGCTGGGCTGGGGCGGCGTCAGCGCCGGCTTCGAGACGGTCGAACTAGTCCCGCAGCCGGGGGAAAACTATTTGCTGCGAGGCGGAAGCGAAGCGTTGACGCTGACGGCGGGCCAAGGCGGCAAGTTGGATCTGACTTATGCGGTCCCGGTCGAGCTGCCGGAGAGCGCATACGCCCTCAAGCTCTGGTTGTCGCCGGCAAAATATCTCGAGGTGTCGGCTTTGATCCGGGACGCGGCCGGCCGGGTTTACGCCCAGCCTTTTCGGATGGGGCGGCCGCTGTATAGCTTCAACGCAGGCTGGGCACACTATGGGACCGGTCCCCTGGAAGTCAATCCCGACTCGTATGCGACCAACCGGGTGGTGGTCCGGCCGCTCCGGTTGACGGGGTTCGCCCTGAGTCCGGACGCGGCCTACCCTGGGACCATTTCGCTCCACGGGTTGACGATTGAGGAACGCCCGGGCCTCGCGGATCCGCGCTGGGAACTGGCCAGCCTGGAGGATCCGTTTTCGCCCCGCACCTGGCAGCGGGTTGCCGACAGCGGCCGTCGGTTCGTCGATTCCGGCACGGATGACCGCCCCCGGATTCCTTATGAGAAACTGTTTGCTCAGCCCGGCAACTATACGGTCGGCATCCGCTGCCTGGACCGGTGGCAGGGGCCGGCCGGCGGGGAGGTCCGGCGGCAGGTCACCGTCAGCCGGCAGGACCTGGACGATCCTTCCGGTCACGCCTTGAGCCTGCCCCTGACCGCGGCGGACAAGATCGAAAAATGCCAATTCGTCGAACTGCGGATCTGGCAGGCCGACGGCGCGCTCGATGCAATCCACTACTACTGGCTGGCGCGCTACAACTGGCCCGCCGCCGACGTTCCGGCCGAGGCGGCCGGGACGCCGGGTCTGGAACTGGCGGCTGGAGATGCCGGGGTGCTGGCGGCAACCGACCCGGCCGAATACCGGGTCAAGGTCGGCGCCGCGGCCGGCCCGGCCCCGCGCCGGTTGAAACTGCAGGTCCTGGGCTTTGACTTCAGCCCCGTGACCGAGATGACCCTGGAGGTGCCGGGACAGGGCGAATGGCAGAAAACCCTGCCGCTGCCGGCCGACCCGGTCTGCCGCCTGCATGCCGAGCTGATCGAGGGAGGGCAGGTCCGAGACCGCGCCTGCCTGTTGGCCGGCCGAGTCACGGTCGAGCCGGCTGATGCCGCGCCGGCCGCGCCGGCCAACCCCCGCGACCGCCACGGGTTGGGCAGCAACCTGAGCTTTCCGTGCGTCCCGCCGGCCGGCTACAGCCCGGCCGAATGCCTGGACCACCTCGAACGCGGCTTCAAATGGATCAGGGAGAGCGGACAGGACGTCTGCTCCTTCGTCGTGCCCTGGGCGGAGATCGAGCCCCTGCCGGGTGTGTTCCACTTTGACTTTCTGGACGCCGTGCTGGCCCGGGCCGAGCGGCAGGGGGTGGGCATCGCCCTCGCTCCCTGGTACTTTGCCGACCTGTTTCCGCGCTGGCTCTTCCAGATTCCCCTGCGATACGATGACGGCTCCAGCTACCTTTACTTGCGCGCGCGCTATGCGGTGGATTTTGCCCACCCCGAATTCCGCGCGGCGCTCATCCGGATGTGGGATCGGCTCTTGCGGCGCTACGCCGGTCATCCGGTCCTGCGCGGCTATCTGACCACCGGGCCGCACCTTGACGCCGCGTATGCGGATTTCGTGCCGTTCCGCCTGGCCGGGTATTCGCAGGCCCACGTCGCGGCGTGGCGTGAATTCCTCCACGCGCGGTATCAGACCCTGCCCGCCGTCGCCCAGCGGTACGGCCGGCCCTATGCGGCATGGGAAGAGGTCTACCCCCCGACGCCCGATTGGACCGAGCCCTACGACGTGCGGCCCTGCTGGCGGGATTTCCAGGAGTTTCGTGAAACTGAATTGCGTCAATTCTTCGGCGGCGTGTTTGAGACCATCCGGCAGCGCGATCCCGATTCGTTCATTTATCAGTACGCCATCTATAACTCCGGGCGAATCGAGAACTACTTTCCCGAGTTTGAAAAACACCGGGTGGGGTTCACCGCCGGCACCAGCGAATATGAGAACCTGCAAAAATACACTTCGGTCGTCAGCCTGTGGGGAATTCCCTACCGCGGGGAGCCGCAGGCCTCCCAGGCCCTGCCGCCGGCCGGACTGAACATGGCGCTCTGGACCCAGCTGCCCTACGGGACGAGCTCACTCAATTACGGCTATCAGTGGCACTGCGAATTTCCGACCGCGTGGAGCGATGGCCTGGCCGGGTTAAAGGACCTGGAACGGTGGAACCGGGCCTTCAGCAATCCTCTGACCCGGCTGGTCCAACTGGGCACGGCCGACGGGGTGCCCGCGTGGGCTCAGGTGTTCGAGGAACTGAAGGGGGCCGAGCCGCCTCCGATCGAGGTCGGCTGCCTGTTCTCCTGCGACTATGCCTGGTATGCCCACCGCAGTTTCTTCGTCAATCATGTGACCGGGCGGGAGGTCGCGGCTTTGATGAACCGCCGGCTGCACCGCCTTCCGCGCTGGGTCTCGGACCATACGCCGCTGGCCAAGTTCGCCGGTTTGAAGGCCTTGATCGTAGACGCCGACGTGACCCTGATGGCCGATGCGACGCGGGCCAACCTGGTCGGTTACGTCCGGGGCGGCGGCACGCTTATCACTACCGCGGTCACCGGCGCCGTCTCGTTGGACTCGGGGCGGCGGGATTTCCGTTTCCCGGCCGAACTGGGTGTAACCATCACCCCGTCGGAGGAGCAAGGCGAGCGTTCCGGCCAACTGAAGCCCGCTGCCGGCGGGCCGGCCGGGATCTGCCTGCGCTCCGTCAACCGCCTGGAATGGCCGCCGGCGGCGGAGGTCCTGGCCCGGACACCCGATGGGGCTGCACTCCTGGCCGGTTGGCCGCTGGGCACGGGCAGGGTATTCATGTTTGCGGGGCCGGTGGATTGGACCCGGTCTGCGGATGCGGTCGAGGCCTTGTTGAACGGACTGAAGATCGCCCGGCGTGCGGACATCGTGTCGAGCAACGGCAGAATGCGCATTTTCCGGCTGACGAAAGGCACAACGCAATATTTCGGGGTGGGTTATCTTTACAATGGTTTCGAGCTCGACCCGCAGACGGGGACGCCGCAGAGCGGAAGCGCGGAGCTGGTCAGAATTAAATTGCCGGACCTGCCGGCGCCCCAATACCGGGTCTCCGAGCTCACGGCTCCGCGCCGCGAGCTCGGTCTGGTCAGCCGCCGGGAGCTCGCCCGGGGCTTTCCCTTCTGTTTGAAACCCGGGGAGCTGGTGATCTTTCGCGGCGAGCCCGTGGACTAGACCTCGCTGTAGCGCACGAGCCCCTGAATCAACGGGTCGG
>JAFGIZ010000177.1 GCA_016929365.1 Lentisphaerota bacterium | reverse complement strand
TTCACGCGCTGCTGGAGGCGCAGACGCCGGCGGTTGCGGTGGTCGGCAAAGCATGGCGTCTGCATGTGCAGGACGTGTTGCGCACAAGCCTTAAGGAAAACCGGGCCATGATTGCCGATACCGTGTCGTATCTGAAGGAACGCGGGAAGGAAGTGTTTTTCGACGCGGAGCATTACTTTGACGGCTGTAAGGACGATCCGGAGTTTGCCCTGGATGCGGCGCGGGCGGCGGCCGAAGCCGGGGCGGACTGGATTATTCTGTGCGACACCAACGGCGGCAGCCTGCCGCATGAGATTGCCCGCATGACGGGCGAGGCGGTGCGGGAACTGGGCGTGCCGGTCGGTATCCATGCTCACAACGACGGCGGCGTGGCGGTGGCGAATTCGCTTGAAGCCGTACGGGCGGGGGCGGTGCAGGTGCAGGGCACGATCAACGGGTACGGGGAGCGCTGCGGGAACGCCGATTTGTGCACCATTATTCCCGCCCTGCAGCTCAAGCTGGGACGACGGTGTGTCCGGAAGCGGGAGTTGGCCCGGTTGCGCGAGCTGTCGCTGTTTGCCGCCGACCTGGTGAACCTGCGGCCGGACGCGAAGGCGCCGTACGTGGGGCGGAGTGCGTTTGCCCACAAGGGCGGAACGCACGTCAATGCGGTCAAGAAGAACCCGCGTACATTCGAGCATATTGCCCCGGCAGCGGTCGGCAACGCGCGCCAGATCCTCGTTTCCGAATTATCCGGCGGCAGCAACGTGCTGTTGAAGGCCGTGGAGCTGGGCGTGGCCCGGGGGGGATCGGACGCCGACGCGCGGGAGGTGCTGGCTGCCTTGAAGACCCTCGAAAGCAAGGGGTACGCTTTCGAGGCGGCGGACGCGTCGTTCCGTATTCTGATTCAGAAGGTCTTGAAGGAGCACAAGCCGTTTTTCGAGCTGGAGGGGTTCCGGGTGATCGTGGAGAAGCGCGGCAAGGACGAACCCTGTCTTTCCGAGGCGACGGTCAAGGTGCGGGTCCGCGCGGAGGTCGAACAGACCGTGGCCGAGGGCGACGGGCCGGTCAACGCCCTGGACAAGGCACTGCGCAAGGCGCTGGTCCGTTTCTATCCCGGGGTGGCCGATGTCTTTCTGACGGATTTCCGCGTGCGCATTCTGGATCCCGAAGAGGCGACGGCGGCGACGACGCGGGTGCTGATCGAGTCCAGCGACGGCAGGGAAAACTGGGGCACGGTCGGCGTTTCGGAGAACATCATCGAGGCATCCTGGGAAGCGCTTGTGGACAGCGTGGAATACAAACTGTTCAAACAGGAAAAGCAGCGTGGAAAAAACATACGATCCAGGCGAACTTGAAGCGCGTTGGTACGCCGCGTGGGAGCAGGCCGGCGCGTTTCACGGGGACGCGGCCCGGGACGGGGCCCCCTACTGCATCGTCATGCCGCCGCCGAACGTGACCGGCATCCTGCACATGGGGCACGCGCTGAACAATACCATCCAGGACATCCTGGTCCGCTGGCGGCGCATGCAAGGCCGCAACGTGGTGTGGATGCCCGGAACGGACCACGCGGGAATCGCGACGCAGAACGTGGTGGAGCGGGCATTGCGCGAGGAGAACCTGTCGCGCGAGGACCTGGGGCGCGAGCAGTTCGTGGAACGGGTCTGGTCGTGGCGCGAGACGTACGGCGGCACGATTATCCGGCAACTGAAACGCCTGGGGTGTTCCTGTGACTGGGCGCGGGAGCGCTTCACCATGGACGAGGGGCTGAGCCGCGCGGTGGAAGAGGTGTTCGTGCGCCTGTATGAGAAAGGCCTGATCTACCGCGCAAACTACATTATCAACTGGTGCCCCCGGTGTCACACGGCGCTTTCGGATGAAGAAAGCGAGCACCGCGACGCGGCGGGCAAGCTGTATTACATCCGCTATCCCCTGGCGGGGGAGGGGCGCCGCGAGGAAGGGGACGGCGTGGTTGTGGCGACGACCCGGCCCGAGACGCTGCTGGGCGACGTCGCCGTGGCGGTCAATCCCCAGGACGCGCGGTACCGGGAGCTGGTCGGCCGGTCGGTTTTGCTTCCGGTCCTGGAGCGCGAAATCCCGGTGATTGCCGATGCCTTCGTGGATCCGGAGTTCGGCACGGGCATCGTCAAAGTAACGCCGGCACACGATCCGAACGATTTCGAGATCGGGCGGCGCCACGAGCTGGCGCCGGTGAACGTGATGCACGGCGACGGGCGCATGAACGAGAACGCCGGACCCTACGCGGGCACGGACCGGTTTGCGTGCCGCGAGGCCATCGTGAAACAGCTCGAGACGGAAGGGCTTCTGGAGAAGGTCGAGGCGCACCGCCACGCGGTGGGACACTGCTACCGCTGCAACACGGTGGTTGAACCGCGCCTGTCGCCGCAGTGGTTTGTGCGCATGAAGCCGCTCGCCGTTCCGGCCGTCGAGGCGGTGCGGCGGGGCGACCTGCGTTTCGTGCCGGCGCGGTGGACCAAGGTGTATCTGGAATGGATGGAAAACATACGGGACTGGTGCATCTCGCGCCAGATCTGGTGGGGGCACCGCATCCCGGTATTTACGTGCCGTACGTGCGGGAAGGAATGGGCGGCGCGCGGCACGCCGCGACGCTGTCCCGCCTGCGGGGCGGAAACCGTCCGACAGGACGAGGATGTTCTGGATACATGGTTTTCGTCGTGGCTCTGGCCGTTCAGCACGTTCGGGTGGCCGGCTGCCGCGGACAATGACGACCTGGCGTTCTATTACCCGACGGACGACCTGGTCACGGCGTCGGAAATCATTTTCTTCTGGGTGGCGCGCATGGTGATGGCCGGGCTGGAAGTCATGGGCCGGATTCCGTTCCGGAACGTGATCATTCACGGGACGGTGCGTGACGATAAGGGCGCCAAGATGAGCAAGAGCCTGGGCAATTCGATCGATCCATTGACGATCGTGGAGGCATACAGCGCGGATGCCCTGCGGTTCAGCCTGATGATGATCACGGCGACGGGGCAGGACGTGTATGTGTCGAACGAGAAGTTCGAGATAGGCCGGAATTTTGGAACGAAACTCTGGAATGCCGCCCGGTTTATCCGGGCGACGGCCGGGGCGGGAACCCCGTCGGCATGCAGCTTGTCGCGTCCGGGGGCGGATGCGGATCCCGAGGATTCCCATATTCTCATGAAGTTGCAGGACGCGATCCGCCTGTGCACGGAGAGCCTCGGCCGCTACCGCTTCAACGATGCGGCGCAGGGCTTGTACGAGTTCATCTGGCACCAGTTCTGCGACTGGTATGTGGAGCATGCGAAAACGATACTGCGCGGCGCGGACGACGCCGCGCGGGAGCGGGTGGGGCGCGTGCTGCACCATGTCCTGTCGACCGCGATACGCCTGTTGCATCCGATGATGCCTTTTCTGACCGAGGAACTCTGGCATGTGATGGGATACAGCGCGGAACCCGAAGGGCAGGGCGCGCAGGGTTTCGTCATAACGGCCCCATGGCCGGAGCCGGCCGACGCGGCTGTCCTCGAGGCGTGGGGATGCACGGAGACGCGGGTGCAGTTCGTCGAGGACAAGCATGAGCTGATCCGGATCGGCCGGACGTTGCGCGCGGATTATGCGATACCGCCCGGCAAGGCGGTTGATTTCGCCATCAAGCCCGTTTCGGCGGAAGCGGCGGAACCCCTGGCGGGGGAGCGCGCCTCGATGGGCGCACTGCTGAACGCGGGCGATCTGGCCATCGACCCGGACGTCCGCCTGGACGCCGCGGTGCCGAGCGGCGTGGGCCGCCTGGGCACGGTGTATATGCCGCTGGCGGGCGTGATTGACGTTGAGACGGAAACGGACCGCCTGAGCAAGCAGTTGGCGAAGGCCGTGCAGGATCTGGAGCGGGTCACGCACAAGCTGGAAAATGCACATTTCGTGCAGAAGGCTCCGCGCGAGGTGGTTTTGCGCCAGGAAGCGCGCAAGCAGGAGCTGGCCGGCCGGGTGGAGAAGCTGAAGCGTCTGGTGGCGACGCTGTCGGCGCTGTGAGGGGGGTGATGCGCATTACGGGGGGCACGTTGCGGGGTCGGCGCCTCGTTGTTCCCCGTTGCGGCGTGCGCCCGACGCAGGACCGTTTGCGCGAGGCGCTGTTTTCGATCATCGGCGCCCGGGTCGAGGGTGCGCGCGTGCTCGATCTGTTTGCGGGCACCGGGGCTCTGGGATTGGAAGCCTGGAGCCGGGGGGCAGCGCGCGTGTGCTGGGTCGAACGCGCGCCGCGGGTTGCGGACGTGCTGCGCCGGAACGTGCGCTCCCTGGCGCCGCAGGCGGGGTGCGTACGGGTCATGGACATACGGCGGGCGGGCGGACGCGGCAGGCTGGACGGCCCGTATGACCTTGTTTTCGCGGACCCGCCGTACGAGCCGGCGGGCACCCGGGCGCAGGGCGGGGACGGGGCGGCGGTTGCATGGGCGCGGTTTTTGCTGGATTGGCTGGCCCGGGCTGACATAGTGGAGGCGGGTGGGTGGTTCGTGTTGGAGGAGCGCGCGGGCGGCGTTGAGAGCGATGCCGCGTTGCCGTTGCGGCGTGTCGGGAGCCGGACATACGGCGACAGCCGCGTGACATTCTTCGAAAAGGAGAAAGCTGCATGAGAACAACGGCGGTATACGCGGGCACGTTTGATCCCATTACGCTCGGCCACATGGACCTGATCGAGCGTTCATCCGAATTGTTCGAGGGCCTGATTCTCGCCGTGGCTTCGGATACGCCCAAGCGGACGACGTTCAGCCTGGATGAGCGGGTGGCGATGTGCCGGTCGGCGGTGGACGGGATTAAAAACGTCGTGATTGAGCCGTTCCACGGTTTGCTGGTGGAATTCGTGCGGCAACGGGGGGCGCGGGTGATGATCCGGGGTTTGCGGGCGTATTCCGATTTTGAGTACGAGTTTCAGATGGCCCTGACGAACAGGAAACTGGCGCCGGACATAGAAACCCTCTTCATGATGCCGAAGGAGATCCACAGTTACGTGAGTTCGAGCACGGTGCGCCAGGTCGCCGCGCTGGGCGGGGACATTTCGCAATTCGTGCCGCCGGCGGTCGTGGAAACCCTGCAGGCCAGGAAACAGCGGGCCGATGCAGATTGACCTGAAGGGACTGCAGAAAGGGCCTCGCCGTTACCGCGGCGAGGAGGACCCCGTCCTGCTGGACGTCGGGGACCGGGGCATCAGCGCGCAAGGCCCGCTGCGGTACGATCTCACGGCGGAATTGGCGGGCCACGAGCTGGTCGTCCGCGGCACGGTGCGCGTGGAGATGGAGTTCTGCTGCGTTCGGTGCGCCGAGCCGTTTACGCGTGAAATCAGGGATGATGCGGTTCTGCTGACGCATCGCGTCGAGGATCTGCCGGGCGGGCGGGACGCGTCCGGCGGCGCAGCGGGAGCGGCGCTTGTAGACTTGACCGAGGATATTCGCGAGTCTATGATCCTGCTCTTTCCTTCGCACCCGGTGTGCGGGGAGGCGTGCCGGGGGTTGTGTCCGCAGTGCGGCCGGAATCTGAACCGCGGGCGTTGCGCCTGCCGGCCGCCGGCCGATGCGCGCTGGAAATCGTTGGACAAGCTGAAGCTGGACGCTTAGAGGAGGCGCCAATGGCCGTTCCGAAAAGAAAGAAATCGAAAGCGAAGATCCGTTCGCGCAAGGCGTCGCATAAAACGAAGCCTGTGGCGGTGGGAGTGTGCCCGCAGTGCGGGGCCGCCCGGCGCCCGCATCGTGCCTGTCCCGGGTGCGGGTACTACCGGGAGCGGCAGGTGATTTCGGTTGAGGCGGAGTAGGGGGGGATGCGCGTCGCCGTAGATGCGATGGGGGGAGATTATGCGCCGCGTGAAATCGTGCGCGGCGCGGTGCATGCGGCGCGGGAGCTGCCGGGTGTCAGCCGGGTCATTCTGGTGGGCGAGCGGGAGGCGGTGGAGCGCGAGCTCGACGCCTGCGGGGGCTCGGGAGAGAAGCTGGAGGTATTTGCGGCGTCCCAGGTCGTGGGCATGGACGAAAGCCCGGCCCTGGCGGTCCGCAGGAAGCGGGATGCTTCGGTTGCGCGGGCGGTGGACCTGGTGCGGGACGGGGAAGCCGATATCATGCTGTCGGCGGGCAATACGGGGGCGGTCGTCGTGGCCGCAACCCTCAAACTGCGGCTTCTGGAGGGGGTGTTACGTCCGGCGATCGCGGCGGTAATGCCGACCCGCGACCGGCCGTTTGTGCTGATCGACGCGGGGGCCAACATCGATTCGGACGAGCAATTGCTGTGTCAATTTGCGGTCATGGGGAGCGCGTACGCGCGGGTGGTGCTGGGGCGGCGCAATCCGCTTGTGGGGTTATTGAGCATCGGCGGCGAGGAAATCAAAGGAAGTGAGACGACGAAGGCGGCGTACCGGCTGCTGGCGCGGTCGGATCTAAATTTCAAGGGTAACGTGGAGGGCCACGACCTGTTTGCGGGGCACATCGACGTGGCGGTATGCGACGGTTTTCTGGGCAATGTGGTGCTGAAGACGAGCGAGAGCGCGGCGCGCGCGATCGGCCACTGGATGCGGCGCGAGTTCATGCGTACCCCGTGGCGCATGCTGGGGGCCGGTATGCTCCGCGGGGCATTGAAGGCCATGGAGCACAAGATGGATCCTGAGACGCACGGCGGGGCGCCCTTGCTCGGTGTCAACGGCATTTGTGCCATTACGCACGGAGCGTCCTCCGAGCGCGCGATCTTTCATGCGATCCGGACGGCCTGCGAGTCTGTGGATCAGCACCTTAACGACACACTGGCGCAGGAAATCGAAAAGCTGAACACAATCTTATGACGACAGGTATGACGGAACGAACGGTAGCCATTGCCGGGGTGGGCTCGTATCTCCCAAAGCGGGTGCTGACCAACGCCGAGCTCGAGAGCATGGTGGATACGAGTGACGAATGGATCCGGACCCGGACCGGCATTCGAGAGCGGCACATCGCGGCAGAGCATGAAGCGACGTCGGACATGGCGGCTGAGGCGGCCCGCCGCGCGTTGGACCATGCGGGCGTGAGCCCCGGGGACGTGCAGTTGCTGATTGTCGCCACGGTTACGCCCGACATGTTTTTCCCGAGTACGGCCTGTTTTGTCCAGGAGCAGATCGGCGCGACGGAGGCCTTTTGCTTCGACCTGGAGGCGGCGTGTTCGGGGTTTCTGTACGGGATCAAGGTTGGCAAACGCTTTGTGGCGAGCGGCCTGCTGGATACGGTGCTGGTCATCGGCGCGGAGAAATTGAGTTGTGTAACGGACTGGAACGACCGGGCAACGTGTGTCCTGTTCGGGGACGGCGCCGGGGCGGCCGTGCTGCGGCCGCGCGAGAACGGCGGCGGCATCATGTCGTCGTTCATGGGGTCGGACGGACGCCTGGCGGATCTGCTCAATATCCCCGGAGGCGGGAGCCGGCGTCCGGCGTCGGCGGCAACCCTTTCCGAGCGGCTGCACTACATGAAGATGAACGGACGCGAAGTGTTCAAGCATGCCGTGCGCTGCATGTGCGATGCCGGGCAACGCGTGCTGGACCGGTGCGGATTGACCATAGAAGACATCGACTGCGTGATTCCGCATCAGGCGAATATGCGGATTATCCGTGCGATTGCCGATCGGCTGGGCACGTCGCTGGATCGTTTCTACGTGAATCTTGACCGCGTGGGCAACATGTCCGCGGCGTCGGTGCCCGTGGCGCTGGACGAGGCCGTGCGAAACGGGCGGGTCAAGCGCGGGGACAAGATTTTGTTCATTGTGTTCGGGGGCGGTTTCACCTGGGGC
>JAFGIZ010000176.1 GCA_016929365.1 Lentisphaerota bacterium | reverse complement strand
GCCTGGGCGTAGTTCCAGACGTGCGTGCAGGTGCCGGGACAGCAGCCCCCCTTGTCGTGCACCCCTTCCCATCCCCAGAATTTGCCGTCTTCAAAACGCAGGCAGGTCGGAGACTTGAGGACGGACAGCTGCGAGCCGGCCGCCTCGACCGCGACGCCGGGCAGCGAGCTGCCGTAAAGCCGCTTCGCAAACAAGCGGGTTCCGGCTTCCAGTTCGTCCAGGTGTTCGGCCGTATACGCCGCCGCGTCCCAGGCGTCCTTGAAGCAGGCCGAGACATACGTCTTCCAACCCCGGCGGCGTTCCGCCGCCGTCCCCTCCAGGCCGGCGTCCGAAACGGGACTGTGCCAGGCGATGAGCACCGGCAGCGTGACCGTGGCCCGCGGCTTGATCCGGGCGCTCAGGGTCAGGCCCGCGATGGCGCCCCGCCGCGCGTCGTTGCGCGCCGTCCCGGCCTGGCCGGGCGGCAGCCCCGTCTGCTCGAAGGCGCGCCAGAATGCCCACCGGTCGCCCGGAGGGCCGTCGGCGACGGCGCCGGCGGTCGCCCGTCTGTCGGGATGGGGCGACGCAAGGGCCAGCGTGCCGCGAAACGGCGAATCGGGCGCGTGGCTGCGGTTTTCGAGCAGGACCCCGCCGATGCCCCGGCTTTGCCGGACGCGGTTGCTTCCGCCCTGCGTTTCCGGGTACCCGGCGACATTTTCCAGCCCGGCGAAGAGGCGCGCCGTGACCGGGCGGGCGGCGGTATTGCGCAAATGAAAGAGGAAAACGGCGACCGGTATGCTGCTGTTCTTTTCATCCAGCGGAATGAACGGGTTGAACGCCTCGAAGCGCACGCGCAGCGGCAGGCGCGGTTCACCGAGCCTGACCTCGGCGAACGGAAAGCGGCCGGTAAACGTACACGTGCGCATGCGGGGGAAGCCGCCCGACCAGCCGAAGTCGCCGTGGCCCCGGCCGACATAGCTGCCCTGCGGCCGCCCTTCCAGCAGGCGCGCCGCTGCCCGGCGGCCTTCTTCCTGCGCGTGCAGTGCAAAGAAACAGGCGCCCGGACGATAGCCCTTGTTCGGTTTGTTGAAAATCTCCCAGTCCCGCAGTTGGCCCCATCCGCCCAGGCTGATGCAGCCGGTGCCGATGCCCCCGATCGGAAACGCGATTTCGTCCAGCCGGCGCCCGCGGTACCGTCGCACGGCCGGCGCCTCGAACAGCTCTCGCCTGGTGTAGGGAATCCTTGTCCTGGAGGCATGCATGCAGAAGCTCCGTAAGGTTTTCGTTTTGCGTCACAACACGGCCGCCGCACACTGTAGCGGGCCGCATTCAAAAAGGTCAACTCCGCAGGAACGTCTCGTGCGGGAAGCGGCGACGGGGTACGTCGCCGTGTTTGCTCCGACGTGCAGCCGGGCAGCGCGGCAAGCGCCTTACGCACCGGGCGGCAGGCGCAGCTCCGGAGGCACCGGCCACTTTTCTTCGGGCGGGTCGACCGGCGCCACGGCGGCTTCCCAGGCCTGCAACAGCTTCAGGTGTTCCCGTTTTTCCGCGTAGACACGTGCAACCCGGTCCGGGTCCCACCCCGCGTACAGTTCGCCGCGCAGGACGTCCAGGACGCCGGGCTCCGAGGTCGCCCGGTCGTTCAGCTCGTGCGGATCGTCGTCCACGTGAAACAGGAGATCCGGCAGGTTCGCCGCATGGAAGACGGTCAGTTTCCACGGCCCCCGGCGCAGCATGCGCATCGGTAGAGGGCGGTCGGCATATCGTCCCACGAGCTCGCTCAGGACGGGCCGCGCGGGAAGCGGTCCCGCCTTCCGCAGCGCCGGCAGCAGGTCGATACCGTCCTGCGCGGGCGGGCACGCCGCGCCGGCCGCGGCACACAGCGTGGGGCCCAGGTCGAGCAGCGAGGCGCAGCCTTCGAGACGCGTGCCGGCGGGAAGACCGGCGCCTTCCCAGATCAGGGGCACGCGCGCCGAACCTTCGTAGAATTGATGCTTGCCGAAAATCCCGTGCTCGCCGCACGTGTCACCGTGGTCGGATGTGTAAAGGAACAGGCCCTCGCGGCCGGACGCCTCCAGGGCCTGCGCCCAGGCCTCGCGCACCCGGCCGACCAGCCGGTCCTGCTCCGTGATCATGCCGTAATACGCCGCCCGGACCGCGAGCATGGTCCCGGTATTCACGGGCACGGGACTGCCGGTCAGGCCGGGCCGCCGGACGCGCTGGCGCATGGCGTCATAATACGGGTTGGGGTCGCTTCGCTCCGGGTCCCAGGACGGCGGCGGTTCAATCCGGCCGCGGTAGAGGTCGAAATACTCCGGCGGCGCGAGGTAGGTCGAATGCGGCCCGTAGGTGCCCACCACCAGGCATTGCGGGCGGTCGTGCGGCTCGCGCAGGTAGGCGCAGGCCGCCTCGACCACGGAGCGGTCGTATTCCAGCACAAAGGAATTCCCGCCCCCGAACACGTCCAGATTAGACCGCATCCCCGTCGTCGCCGCCATGGGCTCGCCGTCCGGAATACCGCCTTTGAAGCGGCCCGTGATATCGCCGTGAATGCGCCGGGAGAAGCCGTGCCGCTGGTCCGCTCCCACGAAATGCATCCGCCCGCACAGCACGGTCTCGTACCCCGCGGCCCCCAGTGCGTGCAGGAACGTGCTCTGCTCGCTGCGGATGGCATGGCTGTTGTCGAATACCCCGTTATGCGAAGGCAATTGCCCCGTCAGCAGGGCGCTGCGCGCGGGCACGCACAGCGGGCTGGGGGTGTAGGCCGTTGCGCAAACCGCTCCCTCGCGGGCCAGGCGGTCGAGGTTCGGCGTCCGGACCTCGGCATGCCCGGCGAACCCGCCCAGCAGCCCGTTGTGCTGGTCCGACAGAAACAGGAGGATATCCGGTTTCCCGCGCTCGCTTGAATTCTGTTTCATCACCGCGGCCGTGTTCAGTAATCCCGCTGCACCAGCGCCCGCCGGCCCAGCCACAACGGCAGCGCCACCGCCGCCGCGGTCAACCCCGCCACCCACACCGACGCCGCCGCCAGGCCCCGCTGCAGCGCGTCCGGCGCGATGCGTCCCAGCGCGGACACATGAAACAGCAGCCCGGTCGGCAGAATCACCGCCAGCATGAACGCCAGGCTCAACACCAGGTTCAGCGTGCCCCCGAAGCCCGAAACCACCGCCATGGGGTTCGCCGTCCGGAGGTCCAGGAACACCGCGCCCAACCCCGTGGACAGCCCGCACACGGCGCAGGAGATCGCCACCGCCAGCGCGACCGCCGCCGCGCGCACCGGCGCCGCCACCTGCAGCATGGCCGTGGAAATCAGCATCAGCCCCACGCTCACGGCCAGCATCCCGGCCAGCGACAACGCGAACTTGGTCATCAGGATCCGCCGCACCGGCGTCGGCGACAGGCCCAGCACCCAGAACGCGTGGCCTTCCAGGCTGAGCTGCGGAAAGATAAAACGCGACGCCAGCGAGCACTGCACCGCGGCCACGCTGAACACGTTCAGAAACGCCACCAGGTTACGCCACGTGTCGGGCAGGCGGTCGTAGTAAAAGGACCGGATATTGGCGAAGTAGAGGGCGAGCAGGCCGAAGAAAATCGCCGCCTGGGACCATTGCATCGGATCGCGCAGGAACGTCCGCACATCCTTGATCACCATACCGCGCACCGCGCCGTTCAGGCCGCGCAGCATCCGTTCCGTGCGGCGCAACAGCACGGAGCGCCGGCGCCGGCGCCCGCCGCCCCCTGCCATGCGCTGGTAGCCGGCGTAGAACAGCCGCCGCCCGAGCCCCTGCACGAGCAGCAGCAACATGAACATGTTGGAGACGAGCACCAGCCACAGCATCAGCCCGCGGCCCGTCTGCCCGCCCGTGCAGGCCATGACGCCCTCGGCGGCCCACCAGCTCGGCAGCAGCGGATGCGAGGCCGCCTGCAGGCCGGGCACAATCCGGCTCAAGACAAAGGTCGGCGCCTCGCCCGGATCGGGCGCCCGCCCCCCGCCGGCCGCGGCCCAGACCGCCAGCCCCGCCGCCAGGGCCAGCACGAGCGGCAACACGCGGCCGCGCGGCGCCCAGCGCACCAACACCAGGCTCACGAGCACGCCGACCCCGGAACACAGCGTCAGAAAGGGAACCGAAAACAGCAGCGTCCACAGCGCGAAGGGCACCCCCAGGCTTTCGTGCCAGGCATAGGCCGACGCGAACGGAGCGATAATGAAGAAGAACGCCCAGGAACTCAGCAGGGCCGACTCCAGGAACTTGTACGTCACCAGCGTCTCCGTCGGGACGGGCCCGGTCAGCAGAAACCCCGTCTCGCGCGACCGGTACATTGTCGCGTACGCGGTCACGATACTGGACAGCGCCAGCATGACGCTCAGGGCGAGGTAGAACAGCGCAAACAGCCGCCGCGTGATCATGAACCCGGACCCGCCGATCGAGTCCAGGAAGCGGAACCCGTCCAGGAACAGCGCAAACAGTCCGGCCAGCAGGCCGCAGGCGAACAGGGCGACGAACCCGAGCTTGAACCGCGACTCGCGCCGCAGCGTGCGTCCGAGGTTGCGCAGCGCGCGTCCGTCCTTGCGCAGGAGCAGCCATAATGGAGACATGATGCGAACAGTATTGCAAACCGCGCGGTCTTGTGCCAAAGCTTTTGATTTTCCGTCGCATACCGTTGCCACGCGCAAGGAAGGGAGACACCGCTGATGAACACCGTCCGTATCGGCATGCTGGGCGCCGGACAGGTCGCCGCCGGAAACTGCCGCCAGATCCTGGAACATCCGCTCGCGGAAATTGTTGCCGTAGCCGACCCCAACGAGACGCGGGCCCGGGCTCTGGCGAAGGAATTCGGCATCGCGCGCCGGTACGCCTCCGCGGAAGCACTGTGCGCCGACCCGGACGTCGACGCGGTCAGCAATTCCGTACCCAACGCGTTCCACGCGCCGACGGCGGTCGCGGCCCTGGAGGCGGGCAAGCACGTCCTGCTCGACAAGCCGTTTGCGCGCACCCTGCGGGAGGCGCAGAAGATCGCCGACACCGCGCGGCGGGCCGGGAAGATTCTTGTCGTCGGCATGAACCAGCGTTTCGCGCCCGGCAGCCAGGTGGTCAAGGGCCTGGTCGCGCGGGGCGACCTGGGCGACGTCTACCACGCCAGGGCCTACTGGCTGCGCCGCAGCGGCATCCCGCGGCTCGGCACCTGGTTCGGCCGCAAGGCGCTGTCCGGCGGCGGCGTCATGCTGGACATCGGCGTGCACATGCTCGACCTCAGTCTGTACCTGATGGACAACTTCCGGCCGGTCGCCGTTTCGGCCGTGACCCACTCCGTATTCGGGCATCGCGGCCTGGGCGGCGGGAAGTGGGGCATGTCGGAACCGACGGAACGGGTTTTCGACGTCGAGGATTTCGCCGCCGCGCTCGTGCACCTGCGCGGCGGCGCCTCGGTCGTGCTCGAAGTGGCCTGGGCCATGCACCAGGAAGAGCCCAACCGCCATAACGTCGAACTGTTCGGCAGCGAGGCCGGCGCCGCCGTCTTTCCGGAAGCCCGGCTGTTCCGCTACGGCCGGAAACCCGGGGACTACGAGGTGCGCGTTCCGCGTGATGTCGAGGGGCCCTGCAGCGGCCAGAACCGTTTCACCAACTGGATCGACGCCATCCTGGACCGCGCCCGGCCCGCCTGTACGATTCGCGAAGCCCTCACGGTGCAACGCATTCTCGACGCCGTCTACGCCTCCGCCAGAACGCGCAAGGAAGTCCGCCTGACCTGAGTGCGCCGGTCTCGGGGCCGGGCCCGCTTCAGAAGGGCCCGCCGAGCGCAAAGCGCACGAACAGGTCGCTGTCCATGTCGAACGTGTCGGGCTCCTTCGGCGGCACGTCGTCAAACGTGACCGACCGTTCGAACAGGGTGCCGACTTCCGCGCTGACTTCCAGTTGATCCGCCGTGCGGTGCGTCACGCCCCACGCCAAGCGGAAATCCTCGAGCGTCAGCACATCGCGGCTGTCGTCCAAGGCATAGGACATGTTCCGCCAGTCCAAGCCGAGGTGGGTGCTCCAGTCCGGCGTCATGTACCATTCCAGGCGGCTCTCCGGCAGCCGCGCGTCAAGCCGGAGTTGATCGTTCACTTCCCAGACCACCCCGACCAGCGGCAGCAGCGTGCGGTCGAAATCCGGCCGCACCGAAACGCCCAGCATGCCCGACAGCGAGGGATTGAACGCATGAATCAGCGCCGCGGAGAACGGAATCGAAAAGACATCGCCGGAAAATCCCTCCAGGTCCGAGTAGATCCCCGGCTGCATCCGCAACGCCAGCGCCGCGCCGCCGCGGGAGCGGACCGCCCAGCCCGCGTCCAGCGCCAGGACGGCCACCTGGCTGGGCAGCTCGATATCCGCCGCATCCATAAAGAACACCATCTCGAGGTTGAGGTCGCAATCGACGTCTCCCCGGAGAATGTTGCGGAAATACGCAAACTCCCAGTCCGCCTCGATCTCGATCAGCGACGTGTCTCCTGCATCCTCCACGCCGCTTTCGCTCACGTAGCCCAGCCGGAAACGGTAGAGCGGGTCCCCCGGATTATCGAGGATCTGGCAGTAGGGGCGCGAGCCTGTGTCCCGAGGCCACTCCGCTCCCGCCGCCGTTATCGCCGCCAACAACACGAGTATTACCGGTATCCTGTTCAATTTCACAGATGTCCTCCCTGCTCCCGGGTTCTCGAAACCGCGGCTTGTGCTCCCCCGTTCGGTCCGACCTGGAGCCTCTTATACCGCGCGCTTCAGCGCTCTGCAAAACAAAACGTCCGCGTGTCTTCGACCGACTCGCATCCGCTCAGCAGCATGACCAGCCGGTCGATGCCCAGCGCCACCCCCGCGCAGGGCGGCAGGCCGCGTTCCAGCGCGCCCAGGAACGCCTCGTCCAGGGGGTATGCCGGCGCGCCCCGCGCCCGCCGCGCCGCGTTGGCGGCCTCGAAACGCCGTCTCTGTTCCTCCGCGTCGGTCAATTCGCTGAACGCGTTTGCCAGCTCCATGCCGCCGGCGTACAGTTCCCAGCGCTCCGCGACCGGCGGCGCGCCCGGCCGGCAGCGCGCCAGCGCCGCCCGCGCCGCCGGATAGTCCTTCAGCACCACCGGCCTGTCGCGCGGCAGCGCGGGCTCCACCTTGCCCACGAGGTCTACGTCAAAGCGGTCGGCGTCACATGCCGCCACGGGATCCCAGCCCGCGAATTGGAGGAAGGCGTCGCGCACCGTCAGGCAATCCCAGACCGGCAGCAGCTCGATCGTCTCGCCACGATACGTTACGCGCGTCCCGCCCGTCGCGGCGCGCGCCGCCGCGGCCAGCAGGGTCTTGGTGTCGGCCAGCACATCCAGGTAGTCCGCGCCCGCCCGGTACCATTCCAGCATCGTGTACTCGGGCTGGTGCAGCCGGCCCGCTTCGCCCCGCCGGAAACAGGGCCCCATTTCGAAGACGCGTGGCCATCCTTCGGCCAGCAGCCGCTTGAGATACAGTTCGGGCGAGGTGCGCAGGTAGGCGCCGCCGGCCGGTTCGGCCTCGATGTGCTCCTCCGGCGCGGGGGCCGCCAGCCGGACCGGCGTTTCCGCTTCGATAAACCCGCGCTCGGCGAAGAAGCGCCGCACGGCCTGCAGCACACGGCTTCGAACCTCCAGCACCTGCCTCACGCCATGCCCTCGCGCGCGGCGGGCCTCAGCGCTTGCTGACCCGGTCCACGTATTCTCCCGTGCGGGTGTCGAGACGCACGATGTCGCCTTGTTCCACGAACAGGGGCACCTGGATTTCGTAGTCCCCCTCGATCCACGCCGACTTGAGCACGTTGGTGGCGGTATTGCCCCGCGCGCCCGGTTCCGACCGCACGATCGTTTTCTCCACGAACGTCGGCAGGGTGACGTCGATCGGCCGGCCGTTGTGATACAGCACCGCGACTTCGGTATCCTCGTTCAGGTAAAAGCGCGCGTCGCCCAGCACGTCGGCGTCGATCGGGACCTGTTCGTAGTTCTTGTCCAGGAAGACGTAGTGCGGCCCGTCGACGTAGGAGAAGCGCAGGGTCTTCTCGTCCAGCTGCGGCTCGTCCATGCGGTCGTTGGAGCGGTAGGTCTTGCTCAACGTCGCGCCCGTCACGAGGTTCTTCAGCTTGCAATTGTAGAGTGCCTGGCCCTTGCCGGGCTTCACGAACTGGAATTCCGTAATCAGGTACGGCACCCCGTCGATTTCAATGCGGAGCCCCTTTCTCAAGTCCGATGCGGTATACATAATCGCGCACCCTAACGCATTCCGGCGGGCGGATCAATTCGGGAATTCCAGACGATTTAAAGATTGCCAAATCGGGCCCGGCATGCCTATAAAATAGCGGAAAGGGGAAAGGGGGGAGTTGTATGGCCAAGGCCAAAAAAGGCCCCAAATACGACGCCACGAATATCACGGTCCTGGAAGGCATCGACGCCGTCCGGCTGCGTCCGGCGATGTATATCGGCGACACCGCCTCGCGCGGCCTGCACCACTGTGTTTACGAGGTCGTGGACAACAGCATCGACGAGGCTCTGGCCGGGTATTGCGACCGGATCCAGGTGGCGCTCAACACCGACGGGTCCGTTTCCATCAGCGACAACGGGCGCGGTATCCCCGTGGACATGCACGCCACCGAAAAGCGCCCCGCGGTGGAGGTCGTCCTCACGACGCTGCACGCCGGGGGCAAATTCGACAACAGCAGCTACAAGGTTTCGGGCGGGCTGCACGGTGTCGGGGTCTCCTGCGTGAACGCGCTCAGCGAATGGCTCGAAGTCGAAGTCCGCCGCGAGGGCCACGTGCACCACCAGCGTTTCGAACAGGGCCGGCCTGCCTCCAAGCTGGAAACCATCGGCAAGACCAAGGGTACGGGCACCAAGATCACGTTCTACCCCGATTCGGAGATTTTCGGCGACTTCGCCTTCGAATGGGACGTGCTGGCCAACCGTTTCCGCGAACTGGCCTTTCTCAACAAGGGCGTGGAGATCACCTTCCGGCGCGAAGATCCCGCCCGCGAGGAAAGCTTCAAGTACAAGGGCGGTATTATCGAGTTCGTCGAGCACATCAACCGCAGCCGCAACGCCCTGCACCCGAAGGTCATCTACTTCGAAAAGGAGCGCGACGGCATTGCCGTCGAGATCGCCATGCAGTACACCGACTCGTTCAACGAGTCGGTCTCCTGTTTCGCCAACAACATCAATACGATCGAGGGCGGCACCCATTTGAGCGGGTTCCGGTCCGCCCTCACCCGCACGATCAACGCCTACGGCCGGGCGAACAAGCTGATCAAGGACGACAAGGAGACGCTCAGCGGCGAGGACGCGCGCGAAGGGCTCACCGCGATCATCAGCGTCAAGGTGCCCAAACCCCAGTTCGAAGGGCAAACCAAGACCAAGCTTGGCAACAGCGAGGTCCAGGGCATCGTCGAATCGGTCGTCAACGACGAGCTGAACACCTACGTCGAAGAGCACCCGTCCGTGGCGCGGCGGATTATCGAAAAGGGACTGACGGCGGCCCGCGCCCGGGCCGCGGCGCGCAAGGCCCGCGATCTCACCCGGCGCAAGGGGGCGCTCGACAGCGCGGCGCTGCCCGGCAAGCTGGCCGACTGCGCCGAGCGCGACCCGGAAAAGTGCGAACTCTACATTGTCGAGGGCGACAGCGCCGGCGGCTCGGCCAAGCAGGGCCGTAACCGCGACAACCAGGCCGTGCTGCCGCTCCGCGGCAAGGTCCTCAACGTCGAAAAAGCGCGCCTCGACAAGATCCTCAACAACACGGAGATCCGGACCCTCATCACCGCCATCGGGGCGGGCATCGGCGAAGACGAATTCGACCTGGGCAAGGCCCGCTATCGCAAGATCATTATCATGACCGACGCCGATGTCGACGGCGCCCACATTCGCACCCTCCTCCTGACCTTTTTCTTCCGCCAGATGCGCGAGCTGGTCGAAAAGGGCTATATTTACCTTGCCCAGCCGCCGCTCTACAAGATTACGCGCAAGAAACACGAGGAGTACATCGACTCCGAGGCGCAGATGACGCGCCGCCTGCTGGAGCTGGGCGCAACCGACATCTCCGTGGAGTATCCGGCGGCGAAAAAGACGTTTGCCGGCCGCGAGCTGAGCACCATTCTCGAGACCCTCACGCATCTCGAACAGATCGAACACGGGCTGGCCCGCAAGGGGATTGCGTTCAGTGCCTACATCCGCCTCAAGAACCCGCAGACCGGCCGTTTCCCCCGTTACCTGGTCAGCGTGGACGACAACGGGCACACCCAGGACTACTTCGTGTATACCGACACCGAACTCAAGAAGCTGCGCGTCGACCTCGAAAAACGCATCGGCCGCCAGCTTGAGATTTTCGGCGAGAACGGCAACGGCGAAACGCTCCGCGAGCCGGGCCTGAAGTGGACCGAGATTTACCAGGCGGGCACGCTGGCCCGGCTCGCGGCCGTCCTCGAGAAAAAGGGCTTTTCCATGGAACAGGTCGACCCGTCCAAGGCCCCGATCGGGTTCATCAAGGAAGGCAGCGCCCGGGCCGTACCGGTGCATTCGTTGTCCGAATTGCTGAACGTCGTGCGCGACATGGGCCGCAAGGGCCTGACCATCCAGCGCTACAAGGGTCTCGGCGAGATGAACCCCGACCAGCTTTACGAAACGACCATGAACCCGGAGAAGCGCCGCCTGCTGCAGATCGTGCTGGAACACGCCGCCGCGGCGGACGAAATTTTCACGGTCCTCATGGGCCAGGAAGTCGAACCGCGGCGTGCCTTTATCGAAGATAACGCCCTGAACGTACGGAATCTCGATGTCTGAGTCTCCCCCCACACCCGACGCCGCATCCGTCCAGACCGTGACGATCGACGAGGAGATGCGCTCCTCGTACATCGACTACTCGATGAGCGTGATTGTCGGCCGCGCGCTGCCCGACGCGCGGGACGGTCTCAAGCCCGTGCACCGGCGCGTGCTCTATGCCATGCACGACCTGGGCAACACGCACAACAGCGCCTACAAGAAATCGGCCCGTATCGTCGGCGACGTCATCGGCAAGTACCACCCCCACGGCGACGCCGCCGTGTACGACACGATCGTCCGCATGGCCCAGGATTTCTCGATGCGCGGCATCCTGGTCGACGGCCAGGGCAACTTCGGTTCGCTGGACGGCGATCCGCCCGCCGCCATGCGCTATACGGAAGTCCGCATGGCCCGGCTCGCCGAGGAGCTGCTCGCGGACATCGATAAACGCACCGTCGATTTCGGGCCCAACTACGACGAGTCGCTGCAGCAGCCGCTCGTGCTGCCCGCCAAGGTTCCGAACCTCCTGCTGAACGGCTCGACGGGCATCGCCGTCGGGATGGCCACCAATATCCCGCCCCACAACCTGGGCGAGCTGATCGACGCCGTCATCGCCGCCATCGACAACCCGGCCATCACCGTGGACGAGCTGATGGAACACCTCAAGGGGCCCGATTTCCCGACCGGCGGCCTTATCTGCGGCCTGAAACCCATCCAGGAGATGTACCGCACCGGGCGCGGGCAGCTGCGCGTGCGCGGCCGTGCCCGCATCGAGGAGAACCGGCAGGGCAAGCAGTCCATTATCATCACCCAGATTCCCTATGCCGTTAACAAGGCCAATCTCATCGCCGCCATCGCCAAGCTCGTCCAGAACAAGACGCTGGACGGCATCACCGACCTGCGCGACGAGTCGAACCGCGACGGGATCCGCATCGTGATCGAGCTGCGGCGCGGCGTCATCCCGAAGGTCATCCTCAACAACCTCTACAAGCACACCCAGCTGCAGACGACCTTCGGCGCAATTCTCCTGGCCCTGGACGACGGCCGCCCGCGCACGATGAACCTCAAGGAGCTGATCCGCTGCTTCACCGATCACCGCTTCGAGGTTGTGACGCGCCGGACGCGCTTTGAGCTCGAAAAAGCCGAGGCCCGGGCCCACATTCTCGAAGGGCTCAAGATCGCCCTCGACAATCTCGACGCCGTGGTCAAAACCATCCGCGCCGCCCGCAACCGCGACGAGGCGCGTACCAACCTCGTCAAGCGGTTCGCGCTTTCCGAGATCCAGGCCAATGCCATTCTCGACATGCGGCTGTACCAGCTCACCGGCCTGGAGCGCGAGAAGGTCGAGAACGAGTACCTCGAGCTGATCAAGCATATCTCCTACCTCAAGGACCTGCTGTCGTCCGAGGGCAAGCGTTACGCCCTCATCAAGGACGAACTCCTGGCCGTCAGGAAACAATACGCCGACATGCGCCGCACCGACATCGCCCCCGAAGAAGGCGAAATGAATATCGAGGATCTCGTCGCCGACCGCGGCTGTATCATCACCATCAGCCATGCGGGCTATATCAAGCGCGTGCCCACCGACACGTACCGGGCGCAGCGCCGCGGCGGCAAGGGCGTCTCGGGCATGACGACCCGGGAAGAGGATTTCGTGGCGCACCTCTTCGTGGCCCAGACGCATGACTACATCCTGTTCTTCACCAGCAGCGGGCGCGTGTACTGGGAAAAGGTCTACGAGATTCCCGAAGCCGGGCGTACGGCGCGCGGAAAGGCCATCGTAAACCTGCTCCAGCTCCGCGATGACGAGCAGATCGCCGCCATGATCCGCGTGCGCACCTTCTCGGAAGACCGGCACCTCGTGATGGCGACCGAAAAAGGCATTATCAAGAAGACCAACCTGAGCGCCTTCAGCCGGCCGCGCAGCGACGGGATTATCGGCATCCGCATCGACAAGGGCGACCGCCTGATCCAGGTCAAACTCACGGGCGGCCGCGACGAAATCATGCTCACCACCGAAGGCGGCCTGAGTATCCGTTTCCCCGAAACCCAGCTCCGGGACATGGGCCGTGCCACGCGGGGCGTACGGGGCATCGCCCTGCGCAAAGGGGACCTCGTCAAGAACATGGAAATCGTCGATCCCGATGCCACGTTCCTGGTCTGCACGGCCCACGGCTATGGTAAACGCACGGCCTACGAAGAGTACCGGGTTCAGCGCCGCGGCGGCAAAGGCATCATCGCCATTCGCACGAGCGCGCGCAACGGGCGGGTCGTGGCCGCCCAGGCCGTGCGGCCCGCCGACGCGCTCATGCTGGTTACCGCCAAGGGCAAAATGATCCGCATGGCCGTGGACGATATCCGCGTCATCGGCCGCGCCACCCAGGGGGTCCGCCTGATTTCGCTCGACCAGGGCGATACGCTCGCCTCCGCGTCCGCCCTGCAGCCGGAGCCCCTGGATCCCGAGGATCTGAAACCCGAACCCTGAAAACCCCGCGCTACCGCAGGCTCTTGAAATACGCCACGACCTGCGGCAGGCCTTCGTCCAGGCTCACCGCCGGTTCCCACTGCAGCGTCCGCCGCGCCAGCCCGATGTCCGGCTGCCGGACCTTCGGATCGTCCTCCGGGAGCGGCTTGAAGATAATCTCCGAACGGCTTCCTGTCAGCGCGATCACGTTCCGGGCGAACTCGAGCACGGTCATTTCCTTCGGGTTGCCGATGTTCACCGGCCCCGTCTCGCCGCTCATCGCCAGCCGGTAGACGCCCTCGATCAGGTCGGACACGTAACAGAAACTTCGCGTCTGGCTGCCGTCGCCGAAAACCGTGATCGGCTTGCCTTCAAGCGCCTGGTTGATAAACGCCGGCACCACGCGTCCGTCCGCGGCCCGCATGCGCGGACCGTAGGTGTTGAAAATGCGGACGATCTTGGTGTCGATCCCGTGGTAACGGTGGTACGCCATCACCATGGCTTCCGCGAAACGCTTGGCCTCGTCGTACACCCCGCGCGGCCCCACCGGGTTCACGTTGCCCCAGTACGTTTCCTTCTGCGGATGCTCCTGCGGGTCTCCGTACGTCTCCGAGGTCGACGCCAACACAAACACGGCGCCCTTGGCGCGCGCCAGACCCAGCGCCTTGTGCGTGCCCAGCG